>QKCF01000486.1 GCA_003246935.1 Sunxiuqinia sp.
AGCATATAAGCCTAATTTTTTACGCATTGCCAGCAAACCTTGTTCCGGACGCACCGGCGCTTTTGGGTTGTTATCGAATTTAGGGTCACCGATAGCGCCAAAAAGAACAGCATCTGCCTTCATACAAACTTCATGCGTCTCGTCTGGGTAAGGATTACCTACCTGATCAATAGCAGTTGCACCTGTTAATGCAAATTCGTATTCCAATTCATGGTTGAATTTCTCAGCAATCGCTTTCACTGATTTCATCGCCTGATCAACAATCTCAGGACCGATTCCGTCTCCGGGGAGAACAGCTAATTTTAACTTCATCTTATAATCGTTTCAAATATGTTTAATGTATTAGTCAACTTTCTCGTTGTAAGTATGCTCAATGAGGTTAAGCATGCGGGTTGTTGCTTTAATGGCCGCAGCTGTTTGGTCGGGAGCAAGTCCTCTTGTTTTAAATTCCCGATCCATTTTCCAAATAATTACCGTTTCAACCAAAGCATCGGTGTGACCACCCGGAGGAATGGTAACCGAATAATCTATTAACGTAGGAAACGGCTTTTCTAATTTGGCATAAATACTTTTTACAGCTTTCATGAAAGCATCGTACAAACCATCACCAGAAGATGAGGCTTCGTATGATTTCCCGTTTATGTTGATGCTGACTGTTGCTGACGGGCGTAGCCCCATAGCGTGGGTCAAAGCATAATTGTTGATTGTGATGCGTTGTTCAACACTTTCCTGGAGAACGTCGGCCACAATATAAGGAAGGTCCTCGGCAGTAACCGTTTCTTTATGGTCTGCTAGCTCGATAACCCGGTCGGTTACTAATTTTAACGCTTCAGCATTTAACTCGATCCCTAAATCTTCGAGGTTGGCTTTGATGTTGGCTTTCCCCGAAGTTTTACCGAGTGCGTATGTGCGGGTGCGACCAAATCGTTCCGGCAGCAGGTCGTTGAAGTAGAGTTTGTTTTTGTTATCACCATCGGCATGAACACCGCTGCACTGTGTGAAAACAAACTCTCCGATGAGTGGCTTGTTGGTCGGAATTCGAATGCCGGAGAAGCTTTCTACAACTTTCGAAATCCGGTTCAGCATTGTTTCGTTCACCTTTGTTTTCATGCCCATGTGGTCTTTTACCGTAGCGATAACACTCGATAAAGGCGCATTTCCGGCACGTTCACCTAAACCATTCACGGTTGTGTGAATACAGTCGATACCTGCTTTAAGTGCGTGAAAAACATTGGCGATAGCCAGGTCGTAGTCATTGTGCGCGTGAAAATCGAATTGAACATCTGGGTATGTATCGATCATTTCTTTGCAATAATCGAACGTTTCATCCGGGTCCAGAATACCGAGGGTATCAGGCAGCATAATTCGCTGAACGTTCATCTTTTTCAAATTCGAAATCATGAAATGAACGTAATCTCTTGAATTCCGCATTCCGTTTGACCAGTCTTCGAGATATACATTGACAGCAATACCTAATTCGGCTGCATAGTCAATTGATTTCTGAATGTCGGCAACATGTTGTTCGGGAGTTTTGCGTAATTGGTGTGTTACGTGGTTTAGCGACCCCTTACATAAAAGGTTCAATACCTTACCACCGGCACGATTAATCCAATCCAAAGAAGTTTTACCGTCAACAAAACCGAGTATTTCAACTTGGTCCAGGTGACCTTTTTCCGCGGCCCAAGCCATGATTCGTTGGGCTGCCTTAAATTCGCCTTCTGAAACCCTTGCTGAAGCAATTTCAATCCGGTCTACTTTTACGTCTTCAAGCAACACTTTGGCTACGCTGAGCTTCTCAGTATCTGCAAAAGATACGCCTGATGTTTGCTCCCCGTCACGTAAAGTAGTGTCCATGATCTGCAAGGTTCGTCCGGCAAATGTGCCTGATTTTACCGTCATGTTTTATTATTCTCCTTTAAGCCTTCTATAAATAATTTCTTCACGCAGCTGTTTGTGCCGCTGAGTCTGTAAAAAAGAAAGCAGAGATTGCTGCAACGGTTACAGGCGAATCTCTGCTTTTGTTGCATTATTTTTCAAATGCAGCGATCTCGTCTTTCAAGCTCACGAGATAGTCGATATCGTCAAGCCCGTTTTGCAGGCAGTGCTTTTTGTATGAATTAATTTCGAACGATTCCGACTCGCCGGTCGCCTTAATGGTGAATGTTTGGCTTGGCAGGTCAACTTCGAATTCTGCATTTGGATCTGCTTCGATTCCATCAAAGATCTTTTCAAGGAATTCCGGGCTAACCACTACAGGAAGCAAGCCGTTGTTTAATGCGTTACCTTTGAAAATATCAGCAAAGAAGCTTGACACCACCACGCGGAAGCCGTAATCGTAAACAGCCCAAGCTGCGTGCTCGCGGCTTGATCCGCTACCAAAGTTTTTACCACCAACCAAAATTTTTCCGCTGTAAGTCGGATTGTTCAAAGCGAAATCAGCAATCGGTTGGTTGCTTTTATCGTAGCGCCAGTCGCGAAATAAGTTGTCGCCGAATCCCTTGCGTTCAACTGCTTTCAGGAAGCGAGCAGGAATAATCTGGTCTGTATCCACGTTTTCAATCGGCAGTGGAACAGCCGGAGATACTATTTTTGAAAATTTATCGTATGCCATTTTTTTAGAATGTTAGAATTTTAGACTATTAGATTTTTAGAAAATGAAAT
Source organism: Sunxiuqinia sp. (assembly GCA_003246935.1). Classification (GTDB taxonomy): domain Bacteria; phylum Bacteroidota; class Bacteroidia; order Bacteroidales; family Prolixibacteraceae; genus Mangrovibacterium. The sequence continues at coordinate 2,662 of QKCF01000486.1, forward strand.
CCTTAAAACTCTAATCTTATAAAAACTCGCGTGGGTCTGTGATGACACCGGTTACAGCAGCGGCAGCAGCTGTAAGCGGGCTAGCCAGCAATGTGCGTGCTCCCGGACCCTGACGGCCTTCGAAGTTACGGTTCGAAGTAGATACTGCGTATTTGCCTTCCGGAATCTTATCATCGTTCATTGCCAAACATGCAGAACATCCCGGTTGACGAAGTGCCATACCTGCAGCTTCGAAAACTTTATCCAAACCTTCAGCGATAATTTGTTTTTCTACCGCTTTTGACCCCGGAACCAACCATACAATTACGTCGTTAGCTTTTTGTTTGCCTTTAACGAAATCAGCGAAAGCACGGAAGTCTTCGATACGACCGTTTGTACAGCTGCCTAAGAATACATAGTCAACTTTTTTACCTTTCATAGCATCTCCCGGATTGAAATCCATATATTTCAATGATTTGAGGAAAGTTGCTTTGTCAGTACCGGTCATATCTTCTCCGGTTGGGATTGCCTGGCTAACACCAAGACCCATACCCGGGTTAGTACCGTAAGTAATCATTGGCTCAATGTCAGCTGCTTCATAGATGTATTCAGTATCGAATTTAGCACCTTCATCCGACTTCAATGTTTCCCAGTATGCAACAGCTTTATCCCAAGCTTCACCTTTTGGAGCGAATTCACGACCTTTAACGTAGTTGATTGTGGTTTCGTCCGGAGCAATCATACCACCGCGGGCGCCACTTTCAATACTCAGGTTACACAATGTCATACGACCTTCCATTGATAAACCAGTGATCGCAGATCCGGCATATTCGATGAAGTGGCCAGTACCACCTGAAGTTGAAATTTTAGAGATGATATAAAGAGCGATATCTTTTGCTGTAACACCTTTGCTCAACTCACCATTTACAGTGATGCGCATTTTCTTAGGTTTTGGCTGCATAATACATTGGCTGGCCAATACCATTTCTACTTCTGAAGTACCAATACCGAATGCGATAGCACCGAAAGCACCGTGAGTAGAAGTGTGGCTGTCACCACAAACGATCGTCATACCAGGTTGAGTTAATCCCATTTCAGGGCCAATAATGTGAACCACACCGTGACCTTCAGTTCCCAATCCGTGGTGAACGATGCCGTTTTCTTCGCAGTTCTTTTTCAACATTTCAACCTGGTTACGAGACAACTCATCTTTGATGCTCATGTTTTGGTTGATCGTTGGAACGTTGTGGTCTGGAGTTGCCGTTGTTTGATCAGGACGGAAAACTTTCAGTCCGCGGGTTTTCAACCCTAAGAAAGCAACAGGGCTGGTCACTTCGTGAATGAAGTGACGGTCGATATACAATACATTGGGACCACCTTCAACTTGTTTTACCACGTGGGCATCCCAAATCTTATCAAATAATGTTTTAGCTTCCATAAAATTATTTTTTCATCCTTGCCGTATCATTGCTGATACGTAGCCTTGACAATATATTTAGTTTTTACTTGACGTTATTCTGAATAAACTTCGATACGAATTAGACTTTCATTTTGTTGATGGCATCCAGAAATGCTTCAACTGAAGCCGTGATAATATCGGTATTCGCTCCGAAACCAAAGTATTTCACACCTTCGTAATCCAATTCCATATGTACTTTACCTACATCGTCGCTACCTCTGGTAATTGCTTGGATCAGGAATTCTTCAAGAATTACGTGACGCTTCACAATTTGTTTTACAGCGTTGATTGCAGCATCAACCGGACCGTTCCCCGATGCTGTAGCGTCGAATTTCTCACCTGCGATATCCAACCGAACTGAAGCCATTGGTTGTAGTGATTTCCCGGTTACCACTTGTAAGAAATCAAGCTTAATGCTACGTTCTTTCTTTTCATGGTCGTCAACCAATAAGATAACATCGTCATCACGGATGTCTTTTTTCTTGTCGGCCAACTCCAGAAATTTTTGATAAACTTCGTCCAGTTTTTCCTTCGTCAGCTCGTAGCCCAATACTTCCAAACGGTGTTTCAATGCAGCGCGTCCGCTACGAGCAGTCAATACAATCGAAGACTCATTGATACCAACTTCTGTCGGATCGATGATCTCGTAGTTTTCACGGTTTTTCAATACACCATCCTGGTGGATACCTGATGAGTGTGCAAAGGCATTACGACCAACAATTGCTTTGTTTGGTTGAACCGGCATATTCATCAGGTTCGAAACTAAGCGGCTTGTTTTGTAAATATTTTTCGTATTGATGTTGGTGTCAATTCCCAATACTTTGTAACGGCTTTTCAAAGTCATAACCACTTCTTCCAAAGAAGTGTTACCAGCACGCTCGCCGATACCGTTGATGGTAACCTCAGCCTGGCGTGCACCGTTGATGATCCCCGATACCGTGTTGGCAGTTGCCATGCCCAAGTCGTTGTGGCAGTGAGTTGAGATGATTGCGTTTTCAACACCGCGAACATTGTCGATCAGGTATTTAATTTTTTCACCAAACTCGTGTGGCATTGTATAACCGGTCGTGTCCGGGATGTTTACTACAGTAGCACCGGCTTTAATTACAGCTTCAACTACACGTGCCAGGTATTCGTTTTCAGTTCTACCCGCGTCTTCAGCGTAGAACTCCACATCTTCGACATATTTTTTAGCGTATTTCACGGCACGAACCGCACGCTCGATAATTTCATCAGGATTCGAGTTGAGTTTGTAGTGAATATGGTAGAAAGATGTTCCAATACCGGTATGAATACGACCTTTTTTAGCGTATTTGAGCGCGTCGGCAGCAACATCAATGTCTTTCTCTACGGCGCGGGTTAGGGCACAAATTGTTGGCCAGGTAACCGCTTTTGAAATTTCGACTACTGATTTAAAGTCTCCAGGGCTTGAAATAGGGAATCCAGCCTCGATGACGTCAACGCCTAATTCCTCCAATGCTCTGGCCACTTCAATCTTCTCAACTGTGTTTAACTGACACCCCGGGACTTGTTCTCCGTCGCGTAACGTGGTGTCAAAAATGTACAATCTGTCGCTCATGATGAAATGATTTGTTTTATAATCTATTACTATGTTTTTACACATCAAAAAAGCCACTCTCAGCTGAGAATGGCTTTATGTCATTTTTTATAATTAATACACCCATACCATTCTCAGTCGCGCATCCAGAGTAGAATACCGAGTAGAATACCGAGAATAGAAATGGTGCTAATTTTTGTCATCTCCAAAAGATTTCCTGCAAATATCACAAATTAATTTTAAACTGAAAATTTTTGCCTCTTTAATTTTACAGTTTTAAAGAAAAAGATTGAGATAACTTATTAAGCAATAGTCTTGTCAGTTTGAAATTTGCTAAAATCTTTAGTGAAACACTGACAGTGCAAAAATGTTTTCAGAGAAAATTGTCTTATATAACAGGAAAACCTTTATTATTTGATCAATACGTAAGAAATATGGAATTTTTATTTTATCAGAGTTTTTATTCAAATATTTAATTTTCAGACCTGGCCCACGGTTTTGTGAAGCTTAACTCGGCCATTTCTTCTTGTTTTTCGAAATGGATGGTCACAGTTGTGTTAGTATCTTCATCCCAATCCAACTTATGGCAAGTTAATACCAAGGTTTTGCCTCGAATGCATGCATGGCGTAATTTGTCTAGTCCTTCGTCGTTTGGAAATAGTGATCCCTCAACGTGGTGAATGATATAATCTTTTTCACGATTGTATTCGAAGGTGCCAAAATATGAAATTCCTTTTAATTGTCCTTCTTCCAGTTTTTTAGGCATGTATTGAACAGAGAAATTTCCTGATTCTGAATAAATAACCAGTCCGGTTGCATCTTCGCCGAAAGGGAAAATTGATTCACCGTTTTCCTTCTGAACCTCAAAGGATTTGAGTTTCCAGGTTCCAACTATTAAACTGTTCATAAGTGTCTGTTTTAATGGTTGTCTAATTTTAACCTTTTAAAAGCAAATTGACAATATGTTCTGGATGCAGGAATTTACGAGTCTGGTAGTATGATTGGTTTATTAGAAATAAAAAAGCCCGCCGAAGGGCGAGCTTTCAGGATATCGTAAATCTAATCGAATTAAACGATTTTTTTCATTGCAGTCATTGACTCACGCAATTCGTAACCGATCAATTCAACCGGGTGGAAACGGATGATTTCGTTCACAGCGATCAGTTGTTTGTTGTCAACACCGTTGTCAGAACCTTCACCGTAAGTTTCACCAATTACGTCAGTTTCGATCGTTTTCATGAAATCAGCCAACAATGGCTTACAAGCATGGTCGAACAGGTAACAGCCGTACTCTGCAGTGTCAGAAATTACGCGGTTCATTTCGTATAATTTCTTACGTGCAATTGTATTTGCGATCAGCGGAGTTTCGTGCAATGATTCGTAGTAAGCGGATTCGTCTTTAATACCAGCTTCAGTCATTGTTTCGAAAGCCAATTCAACACCTGATTTTACGAAAGCAACCATTAAAACACCATTGTCGAAATATTCTTGCTCGCTGATTTCCATATCACCGGCAGGAGTTTTTTCGAAAGCTGTTTCCGCGGTTGCAGCACGCCAAGTCAACAGGTTTTTGTCGTCGTTAGCCCAGTCAGCCATCATTGTGCTTGAGAATTCACCGCTCATGATGTCATCCATGTGCTTTTGGAACAATGGACGCATGATGCGTTTCAGTTCTTCTGACAATTCGAATGCTTTAATCTTTGCTGGGTTTGATAAACGGTCCATCATGTTAGTAATGCCACCGTGCTTCAAAGCTTCTGTGATAACTTCCCATCCGTATTGGATCAATTTTGAAGCGTAAGCAGGATCGATTCCTTTTTCAATCATTTTGTCGAAAGAAAGGATAGAACCTGTTTGTAACAAACCACAAAGGATTGTTTGCTCACCCATCAAGTCTGATTTTACTTCAGCAACGAATGATGAACGCAATACACCGGCGCGGTCGCCACCTGTAGCTGCACAATAAGCTTTAGCGATTTCCATACCGTCGCCATTCGGGTCGTTTTCGGGGTGAACAGCGATTAAGGTAGGAACACCGAAACCACGTTTGTATTCTTCGCGAACCTCAGAGCCCGGAGATTTTGGAGCAACCATCACAACAGTGATGTCTTTGCGGATTTGCATTCCTTCTTCCACGATGTTGAACCCGTGAGAATAAGAAAGAGCTGCACCTTGTTTCATTAATGGCATAACAGCGCCAATCACGTTGGTGTGTTGTTTGTCCGGAGTCAGGTTGATTACTAAATCAGCGGTTGGAATCATTTCTTCGTAAGTTCCAACTTTGAAGCCGTTTTCAGAAGCATTTTTATATGATTGACGTTGCTCCTTAATTGCAGCTTCGCGCAGTGTGTAAGAAATATCCAAGCCTGAGTCGCGCATGTTTAAACCTTGGTTCAAACCTTGAGCACCGCAACCAACGATTACGATTTTTTTACCTTCCAGTTTTTTAACACCATCAGCGAATTCTGCTTTATCCATGAATTCGCAAGTTCCCAATTGTTCCAATTGCAAACGCAAAGGAAGCGTGTTGAAATAGTTTGCCATTTTTTCGTGTGTATTTATTTTACGATTTAAGTCTGTATTCACTTTTAAACTGCTTTTCGACTTGAAAAGATTCAGTTTTTGAATTTAGCATTACAAAGCAACGGAATAATCGGAATATAGCCGTGTAAAAAAACGTTTATTTTTGGTAATTTTCATGGATTGTTACATGTTGCTTGAAATGTGCAAGTTTTTTTATTCTAATATTCAGTTGTTTATAATTGAATGTGCTTGTTGTTATAATGGTAATTTTTATCGAGAAACAGTGTGTGTTCGATATTGTAAGGGGGAGTAGCCGCTTTCGCGTTTGAAGAACTTGGTAAAATAGGATTGATCTTCAAAGTTAAGTTGATGGGCAATTTCGGCAACACTTAAATTAGTATGTACCAGCAGGCGCTTGATTTCCAGAATCTGCTTTGCTTTGATGATTTGCGTTGACGTTTTACCGGTGAGTTGCTTTACCGTTTGTGTTAGGTGGCTGGGTGTTATAGCTAACATATCGGCATATGCTTTTAACGATAAGTTTTTGTGGTTGTTCTCTTCCACTAAGTGGTAGAAGCGTTTAACCAGGATGTGGCCTTTGCCTTTTACTGTAATGTTTTCTGAGGTCTTGTAACGGCTGCTGCAAGTCATTAGGATGAGATCGAGCAGTGATCGAAGAAGGTCGAGTTTGTTGGTGTCGTTGTTGTCCAGTTCGCTGATGCTTCGTTGGAACAAGTTCTCGAGGAATGAAATATCGTTTGCTTTTTCGAGAAGTAGGGGGGGATTGTCCTGCTTCAAATTATAGAAGAAGGGAAACTCGATCAAGCTGTTTTGATTGCTTCGGTTGGCCAGGTAAAAATCGGCAGTGAAGATAAAGATATAACCTTCTATGTCGTGGGAGAATTCAATCTTGTGGGCTTGCCCAGGCGACATGAAAAACACGCATGGAGGCTTGATCTCGTACCTGTTTCCATCAATCACGTGAAATCCGGAACCGTGCATCAGGTAAAGCACCTCGAAGAAGTCGTGCCGGTGCGGGTATTTCACGCTGAAGTGGCGTTTGGCGTCAAACACTTCAACCTGAAACTGCTGACTTTTTCGCTCGGTGGAGCTGAAATTGTCTAGACTGTAAACCGGTAAATGTTCGTTGATGGAATTCATGAGGTGAGAAATATATTGAGGGCTTGACTAAAAGTCAAACCCTCAATAATTATGATGTTAGTCCATTGCTTCCAGTAAAGCATCACGTTCTTTTAAGAACTCAGACAAACGCTCGATCGGGTCACGGGTAATCGCGATACGACCGGAGCGGATAAACTGCAGAACTCCAAACTGAGAAAGATCCTCAAACATTTTCTGGGTTTCTTCTTTGTGTCCGGTTTTCTCGATAACCGTAAAATCTCTTGTGATTTCCAAAATACGAGCACCTGATTTGCGAACCAATTGTTCGATTTGGTCGCTATCGTAAAGTGCTTCAGTTGGTACCTTATAAAGTGCCAATTCCTGGAAAACCATCTCTTCGTTACTGTGGTAGAAGGCTTTCAATACATCAACCACTTTCTCAAGTTGCCCTACCACTTTTTTGATGCGCTCCTCAGTCTCGTTTATAACTACAGTAAATTTAGAGATTCCCGGGATTGCAGAGGCCGAAACTGTAAGGCTCTCGATGTTGATTTTTCTACGTGTAAAGATGATTGTGATCCTATTCAGTAGGCCGATGTTGTTTTCCGAGTATATTGTGATGATAAATTCTTGTTTCATAATGAATACGTTTAAGGATTAAGCTTCAAGAATGATATCAGATACCGAAGCTCCTGCCGGTACCATTGGAAATACATTATCTTCTTTTTCAACAACTACTTCCAGTAAATAAGGACCGTTGTGATCCAACATTTTCTGAATACCTGCCTCCAGGTCTTCGCGCTTGGTAACTTTGTGTGCCGGCATTCCGAACCCATTGGCGATCATGATGAAATCCGGGTTGTGAAGCTCGGTGAACGAGTAGCGTCTGTCGAAGAATAGTTGTTGCCACTGGCGTACCATTCCTAAAAAGTTGTTGTTCAGCAATATGATCTTTACAGGAAGCCTGTTTTGTACAATTGTACCTAATTCCTGAAGGGTCATTTGGAAGCCGCCATCGCCTACAAAGCAGCAAACAGTGCGGTCTTTCGCACCAAGCTGTGCTCCTAAAGCAGCCGGAACTCCAAAGCCCATTGTTCCCAAACCTCCTGAAGTTACATTGCTTTTTGATTGCGTGAACTTAAAATAGCGGGATGCAATCATTTGTTGCTGACCGACATCAGTAACTAATACAGCGTTGTTTTTTACTTTCTCCGAAGTAATGCGCACAGCCTCTCCCATGCTTAACCCACCTTTTGTGGGGAAAGTATCTTTTTGGATGACTTTCTCCATTTCGATTTTGTCGCAATCGCGGAATTCCTGTAACCATGCTTGGTGCTTGTTTGCTTTTACATTCATGGTTAACATGGGTAACGATTTTTTTGCACTGCCAAGTACGCCAACATCAGCTTTAATAATTTTGTTTATTTCAGCGGGGTCAACCTCCAGGTGAATAATCTTGGCATTGGTTGCATATGAGCTAACCTTGCCTGTTACCCGGTCGTCGAAGCGCATACCAACAGCAATGATTAGGTCAGACTCATTTGTTTTAATATTTGGTCCGTAATTCCCGTGCATACCGAGCATGCCAACGTTCAGAGGGTGGTCGCTTGGCAGAGCAGAAAGTCCCAGGAGTGTCCATGCCGCCGGAATTCCGGTTTTCTCAATGAATTCCTTGAGTTCCTCTTCCGCATTGGCGATTATAACACCCTGACCAAACAGTAAAAGTGGTTTTTTAGCAGCATCGATTAATTCAGCAGCTTCTTTTACCTTGAATGGGTCAACAGGATGTTCAGGAATATATGAGCGGATTTTTGTACACTTTTTATATTCAAAATCCAGTTCCTGGAATTGTGCATCTTTGGCGATGTCAAGCAATACCGGGCCCGGACGACCTGATTGTGCAATGTAGAAAGCTTTGGCAATAGCTTCCGGAATTTCAGATGCCTCAGTTACCTGATAGTTCCACTTGGTAACCGGCATTGACAAACCAATTACGTCTGACTCCTGGAATGCATCAGTTCCTAACAACGGAGATGCAACCTGTCCGGTAATACATACCAAGGGAATAGAGTCAATCTGAGCATCAGCAATTCCTGTAATCAGGTTAGTGGCACCAGGACCAGAAGTAGCGAAGCAGACACCAGCCTTTCCTGAAACTTTGGCGTATCCTTCAGCTGCATGGACAGCGCCTTGTTCGTGACGAGTCTGTCGAAATCATAAAGGGCATCGTAAACGGGCATGATTGCTCCGCCCGGATATCCGAAGATGGTATCAACTCCTTCTTCCAATAACGAAAGAATGATCGCTTGTGATCCTGTGATTCGTTTTGTTGCCATATTTAATTCAAGTTTTGTTGATTTACTAATCTATTAAGCGAACAGCACCTTGATCTGCCGACGATACCAGGCTGGCATACGCCTTCAATGCTTTGCTTACATTTCTTTCGCGGCCAAGAGGTTTGAACGCGTCTTTACCCTTAGCCTCTTCTTCTTTTCTTCTTTGATCTAACTTTTCCTGGCTGATCAATACGTTGATCTTACGTGCCGGGATATCAATTTCAATTGGATCACCGTCTTTAATCAATGCAATTGCCCCGCCTGCTGCTGCTTCTGGAGAAGCGTGACCGATTGATAATCCGGAAGTACCCCCGGAGAAACGACCATCAGTCAATAAAGCACATTGCTTGTCCAGTTTCATCGACTTTAGATACGATGTTGGGTAAAGCATTTCCTGCATACCCGGGCCACCTTTTGGTCCTTCGTATCGAATGATCACCACATCGCCGGCTTGCACAGCATCGCCTAAAATACCGTTTACTGCGGCTTCTTGTGATTCAAATACGCGGGCAGTCCCTTTAAACTGATATACTGATGGATCAACACCGGCAGTTTTTACGATACAGCCGTCTTCTGCGATGTTCCCGTACAAAACAGCCAAACCACCATCTTTGTTGTAAGCATGTTCTAAATCACGAATACAACCGCTGGTACGATCTTTATCAAATTCTTTATAGTAGTTTTCCTGTGAACCCATTACCAGGTTCCGGTAACCGCCAGGAGCAGATTTGTAGCGTTGAATATCTTCCTCTGCTGCACTTCCGGCCATGATGTCGTATTTGGCAATAGCTTCACCTAAAGTCAGCCCGTCAGCACGGGGTACAGATGTGTCCAAATGTCCGCCACGGTTCATCTCAGCCAAAATTCCAAGAATACCTCCTGCGCGGTTCACGTCTTCAATGTGGTAGTGTCCGTTTGGTGCAACTTTGCATAAGTTGGGAGTTGTTTTCGATAAATCGTTGATATTCTTCATGGTGAAGTCTACGCCTGCTTCGTGTGCTACAGCTAAAATGTGAAGCACTGTGTTTGTCGATCCGCCCATCGCAATGTCTAACTTCATGGCGTTTTCGAATGCAGCTTTTGTTGCAATATTACGAGGAAGCACATTGTCGTTGCCATCTTGGTAATATTTGTAGGTGATTTCTACGATTTTTTTCGCTGCTGTTTCAAATAAGCGTTTGCGATTTGCGTGTGTTGCTACAATGGTACCATTACCAGGTAGCGACAAGCCTAAGGCTTCAGTCAGACAGTTCATAGAGTTTGCTGTGAACATACCCGAACAGCTGCCGCATGTCGGGCAGGCGTCGCGTTCAACTTTAGCTAGGTAGCTTTCGTCGACGTTAGGATCGGCGCCAAGTACCATCGCATCAACCAAGTCGAATTTTTTACCTTCAACGTCGCCGGCTTCCATCGGACCACCGGATACGAAAATTACAGGAATGTTTAAACGCATAGCGGCCATCAACATTCCAGGGGTAATTTTGTCGCAGTTTGAGATGCAAACCATAGCGTCCACTTTATGAGCGTTACACATGTACTCAACACTGTCGGCAATAACATCGCGAGAAGGAAGTGAATAAAGCATGCCATCGTGTCCCATTGCAATTCCATCATCAATAGCGATGGTGTTGAACTCTGCAGCGAAGCACCCTTGCTTTTCAATTTCGCCTTTAATGTATTGGCCAATATCGTGTAGGTGAACGTGCCCCGGAACAAACTGGGTAAATGAATTGACGATAGCAATCATTGGTTTTCCGAACTGCTCTTCTTTTACTCCGTTGGCACGCCAAAGGCTGCGTGCACCGGCCATTCTTTTTCCTTCAGTCGTAGTCGCTGATCTTAATTTGTTTTGCATCTCTTTCGTGCTTTGTTATTTACCTAAAAAAAAGCCCTTCTCTTTTCGAGAAAGGCTTGTTTATATTTTCATTCAACAACAGGCAGCCTTTCTCAGTAACAACTAAGAATGACGAGGAGAAGGACCACCAAATAATATGTCGAATAATGTTTCATAGATCTTATTAAAAATGAAAAAAGCCATTCTCTTTTAAGTGAGAATGGCTACCTGATATACTAACGTGTAACATCCTCACTTCGCTTGCGAAATGACAACGACTGAAAGGACAACAACGTTAGATATGATAGCCGAGATTTTCATCTTTTATTTTTAATTGAAACAAAAGTATGAATTAATTTCTAAATGCAAAACTAATTTGTAAGCAAAAAAAGCCATTTGCTAAAAATCCAACAGTTAAACGGTTGTGATTAGATGAAACTATAAACGATTATTGCAATGATCGAATGTTGTTTGTTTGTGTAAGAGCTTTTTGACTTACAAATAGATAATATTTTACCCTTTTTGTAGTTTGCTGAATAAATTGAAACTTTGAGAAATGAAGGTCTTGGATAATCACGATTTAATATTCATGAGGCGCGCCATTGCTCTGGCTGAGCAAGGAATGCAGTCGCGTGCTGGTGGGCCTTTTGGTGCTGTAGTGGTAAAGGATGGGGAGATTATAGCTGAAGCATTCAATCGTGTTACTTCAGAAAACACCCCTACAGTTCATGCGGAGGTGCTTGTTATTCGCGAGGCTTGTCAGAAATTGAAAAGTTTTCAGTTAAGGAGTTGTGTTGTCTATACGTCGTGTGAACCTTGTCCAATGTGCCTGGAAGCGATTTATTGGGTTCGCCCCGATCGTGTTGTGTTTGCTTGTACGAAAGAGGATGCAGCGGCTATTGACTTTGACGACCACTTTGTTTATCAACAGATTGAAATGCCAATTGAGAAAAGGAGTATTCCGTTCGATCAGGTGTTAAGAGAGAGGCGCATATGGTTTTTGAGAAATGGAAGAATAATGGAGAATTTACGCGTTATTGAAATTCTCACTGTTCGAAGGCCTTGGTTTAATTAAACGATGGACGATTATTGTATTTTCGCGATCAGTTAATAAACAAATGAACCCTAAATAATTTAAGAGACGATGGGAAAAAAAATGCTTGGTTCTAAATCAAATGATTTTTTAGAAAACCTTTGGTTATTACTTTTAAGGATTGGTGCCGGAGGAGCGATGTTAACTCACGGTATTCCTAAGTTACTGAAACTAGTTCATGGCGACACCGCTTTTGCTGACCCTTTCGGAATTGGGGCACTGCCATCGTTTATATTGGTTGTGTTTGCTGAATTTTTGTGCTCGGTTTTAGTAATCGTAGGCATTACTACACGTTTGGCAACAGTGCCAATTATTATAACGATGCTTGTTGCAATCTTTATGATTCACGGCAACGACGCTTTTGCTGCGAAAGAAATGGCAGTGTTGTTTTTGTTGCTGTTTACGACAATTCTGGTATTCGGAAGTGGACGCTTCGCTTTGGGGAATATTATTAGTGGTAACTAGTCGGTGAAATTTCGCAAATCACGGAAGTAGATGAGTTGTCGTTTACAAACAATCTGCTTCCGTTTTCTTTTTATCTTTTTGCTTACATGGGAAGTATTTACGGCCAATGAGCTGGCCACCGAAAAACGCAATAATGAGAATAGGATAGGTGTAGAGTGCAAACCCGATATCGCTGTATATTCTGAGAAAAACGACTAAAGGGATCGGAAGATGGATGTATAAAAACCATTTGAATGAATACTTGCGTTCCCTCCCTCTTAGCGCTCCAAACGGAAGATTAATCAGAAAAACTAAAATTGCGACTAATAAAACTTTCATTGTATTCTTCTTCTATGGAATAATGATAACGATTATTTGATAGCCATCAAAATGTGTTGGATTTAGCAGCCGCATTAAAGTTACTTCTAAGGATCTTTTGAACCGTTGTTTTACCCAATAACTCGCTGCCAGGGAATCCCCGCCAGTATCAATATGTACGCAATTCCAAAGAAAAGCAGGCCTGCACTGTATTTGGCTTTGCTACTAGTCGCTCTCTTACTTTTGATACGGCCAATGTGAACAAGGGAGATGGCTACAATCATCATTACCAAATGTTCCACTGCGTAAAAACGTAAATCTGCGTTTTTCATAGCAACGCCAAAATCCTGAAATGCTGCTTTTGTAATGGGGCTAAGAAACGCGTACAATCCTATTCCAACCAAAAATTGAAGATCCATGAGCCCGGTAAACACTGCTCCCAGAATATTATCTGACTTCTCCCAATTTTTCTGTCCAAACCATCCGATAAAGTACTTCAGCAAGGTAATCAGTGCCCCGAGCAAAATGATCCATCTAAGTGTGTTGTGGAGGTGTAAAAATCCAGTGTAAAGATGATCCATCGCAATTTATTTTTTTAGTTAAAACGCTAAAACAAGCATTTGGTTGAATAGGAGAGCGAATATAGTTTATTCTTTTGTTAATGATTGTCAATAACTTTATGAGTTTGTCAATGAGAAGCCTAATGAGCCAGTGTTCAGCATTTTATTCTATTCTCCTGCGAGGTCGAAAATTTCATTGAGCTCATAGATTTTGCGGCCCGATGGTCTTACTGATTCATTGAGCATCGCCTTGGCCACAATTTTTGCGGGGATAGGACGGTATTTTCGGAAGATGTACCGGGTAACTATCGGCATAATACGTTGAGCAAGTGCTTCGCCGGTTCGTTTTTCGTTTCTTTTTCCTAAAAGCAAAGAAGGACGTAGTATGGTGATGTTGGGAAGCGGCAATTGTAATATTGCTTCTTCTAATTCTCCTTTTATGCGTGAGTAGAAAATTTTTGAATCGGGATTTGCACCACTTGAGGAGACTAAAACCAGATGCCTTACATCGTTTTGAGCAGCGGCCTTTGCAAATTCATATTGGTACGTGTAGTCAATCCTGTACTGATTTTCTTTTGTCTTGGCTTTTTTGATTGTTGTCCCCAATGTTGAAAAAAGAACGAAACCGGATACTAAATTTTTCCATTCGTGAGGTTGATCAAAATCAATCAGGTGTTCCTTCAGCTTGGGATGCTGTAGGTTGATGCTTCTGCGGGAGAAGACGACAACTTCGGTATAAATATCGTTGGATAAAAGGAGCGAAGTTAGTTCTCTGCCAATCAGTCCTGTTGCGCCAATCACTATTGCTTTCATTGTTTTTGTGCTACCAGTTTGTCGTTGATTAATTGCTCTGCGTGGTCGTTGATTGTATTTACGAAAGGAGTGAGATCGATGTTCAGGTCGCGGATTGCATATGAATTATCGAAGTTGAAATCGTAGCCTACATTTTTCGCAACAAATTTTCGGGTATAGCCCATCGTTGGAGCAATCAGTTTAAATAGCCATTTGGGCACATGTTTTTTTGGAAGCGGGTAGGCCGGGTATTTATTGCGGATAATGTTCGCGATATCCAGAAAATCTTTCAGATCGGCAGCAACAAGATATCGGCCGCTGGCTTCCGGCGAAAAGCCTGCCTTGATGTGCGCGCGGGCAATATCACGAACATCAACAACTGCTTGGGCTCCGGTTGGAACTCCGGTGCGCAGCTTTCCCGACATTAACTGGAGCATAAGGTCTATGCTGGTTGAGTCGATGCGTTTGCTCAGCGATGGGCCGAAAATCAATCCAGGATTGATCACGACTAGATCGAAGCTATTCATTTGCTCCGTTAGTTTCCACGCTTCACGTTCCGCGATCGTCTTCGAAAAAGGATAGGGTTGATGGTCGGCCGTACTTGTTGTATTCCAACATTTCTCGTCCACTTTTTGGTTGGGGAGATTGGGTATTTCAATAGTGTCGCCAACCAGTGCCACGATACTTGAGGTAAGCACGATTCGTTTTACCGATCCGGATTCGTTTGCTGCAAAAAACACATTTCGAACACCTTGTAATGCGGGCTGTATCAGCTGTTTTTTTGCGTCTTTAATACCAGTTAACAGAAAAGGGGAAGCAGTATGTATCACTAGTTCGCAGCCTTTAATTGCTTCATCAAATGAGCCATCAATAAGTAAGTCTGCCTGGAAAAATTTCAATGTCCCGGGGACAAGATGTTGAATGTCAATCAGGTGTTGCAATTTCTTTTGATCGTTGAGGTTTCTAACGGTCGCATGTACGATTAGCCCCTCTTCTAGCAGGTACTTGATAATCCATGAAGCCATGTAGCCACTTCCCCCGGTTACCAGAATTGGCTTCTTAGGGTCAATTGTTCTCATTGTCATTCCTTCTCTTTTGTTTAATGTGAGCGCATTTTCATTGTTCGAAATTTATCGGTTTTTAAAACCGACAAATCAAGAAATAAACGCGTACGAAGGTGAATTTATTTTGGAACAGATTCAAGGGTAAATAGGTGAATGGTTAATGTTTTTGAGAAGGATGAAGAGTTGTTTTTCGTTGGTGATGGTTTTAATGGCTTCAATGATAATGGATTAATGTTGTATAACCTTTTTGTTCTTATTTTTATTCAGTTTAAATTAGTCGAAATCAAACGAATCTGGCGGGCGAAACCAATAAAAATTAAATACTATGATGAACAAAATTCACACACTGGGCGGGTATTTTCATGAGTATCAAAAAAGTCAATCTAATCCGGATGCATTTTGGGAACAACAAGCAGAATGTATGTATTGGCGGAAAAGGTGGGACAAAGTAATTGACTGGAACTTTGAAGAGCCGAATATTAACTGGTTTGTGAATGCGAAACTGAATATTACCGAAAATATTTTTGAGCGGAATCTGTATACGATTGGTGATAATACAGCGATAATATGGGAGCCAAACGACCCGGCTGAGAGTAACATTCGATTGAGTTATCGGGAGCTTTATTTGGAGGTTTGTAAGTTCGCAAATAGTCTTCGTAGTCTTGGAGTCAAAAAAGGTGATCGGGTTGCGCTCTATATGCCAATGGTTCCCGAGTTGGCGATTGCATTGCTGGCTTGCGCGCGTATCGGGGCAATTCATTCTGTAATTTTTGCGGGTTTTTCAGCTCACGCATTAAGTGAACGGATTAATGATGCAGATGCACAGGTTGTTTTAACGGCTGATGGTGGTTTTCGGGGGTCGAAGGTTACGCCGTTGAAGGGGATTGCAGATGAAGCTATTGAAAGTTGTCCCGGTGTGAGAACGGTTGTGGTGCTGAAACGGACCAGTACACCTGTTGAGATGGTCGGTGGCAGGGATATTTGGTGGCACGATTTGATGGACGGACAGCCGGATTACTGCGCTGCTGAAGAAATGGATGCCGAAGATCCGTTGTTCATATTATATACCTCCGGTTCAACCGGAAAGCCAAAGGGAATTGTGCACACAACGGCTGGTTATATGGTTTACACGGCATACACATTCCGTAATGTTTTTCAATATAGCCGGGGCGATGTATATTTCTGTACTGCAGATATTGGCTGGATTACCGGACACTCTTATATTGTTTACGGTCCGTTGTTGAATGGCGCTCAAACAGTCATGTTTGAAGGTATACCGACCTGGCCCGATGCCGGAAGGTTTTGGGACATAGTTGATAAATACCAGATTAATCAATTCTATACAGCACCCACAGCGATTCGTTCTTTGTTATCATTAGGGAACCAATATCTGGAAGGTAAGAGTTTGTCATCATTGAAAGTTTTGGGAACTGTGGGTGAACCTATCAATGAGGATGCCTGGCACTGGTATCATGATCATGTAGGGAAAAACCGCTGTCCGATTGTAGATACCTGGTGGCAAACGGAAACCGGTGGAATTTTAATTTCTCCTTTAGCTGGTGTTACGCCGACAAAACCGTCGTTTGCAACCTTGCCTCTTCCCGGCGTTGTGCCTATTATTGTTGATAATGACGGGAAAGAGCTGGGAGGGAATTCCGTTGAAGGTAACCTGTGCATAAAATATCCTTGGCCGGGAATGGCTCGGACTTTATGGGGCGATCACGATCGCTTCCGCGAAACTTACTTTTCTTCATTTAAAAATTTGTACTTCACGGGTGATGGCGTTCGTCGGGATGAGGATGGCTACTATCGCATTCTGGGACGCGTTGATGATGTAATTAATGTTTCCGGGCACCGACTGGGAACAGCCGAAATTGAAAATGCAATTAATGAACACCCGTTAGTCAACGAATCTGCAGTTGTAGGATATCCGCATGCGATAAAAGGACAGGGAATTTACGCTTTTGTTGTTTGTCCAGAAACGTCTACAGGAGGGGAAGAAGGTATCCGGCGTTCAATTATGCAAGGCGTAACCAAAATTATCGGACCAATTGCCAGACCCGACTTGGTGCAAATCGTACCAGGACTCCCTAAGACCCGAAGTGGTAAAATTATGAGGCGAATTTTACGGAAGATTGCAGAGGGTGATGCAACTAACCTGGGGGATACGACAACCCTTCTGGATGAGGAGGTTGTGGCGAAGATTATAGGTTCAGCATTGGTGGATGTAAAACGATAAAAAAGGACGAAAAAGTCCGCAAACATTGACTTTTACCATTGTTTATGACGGTGTAATCTTTGTGTTAAAATTCGGTCGGGCAAACATCTTATCTGATCGTGGCATTTATTTCTGGTTATTTTTGAAGGTTGAAAGGACGACAGTCATGTGTAGTTTTTGAGAAACTAGTGAAAAACGAAAAACGTAAGTAGTATAGAAACTGCAGGTGACAAACCATCCTTTCAGATTATCGAGTTTAATTTAAATATTCATAAACCATGACTGTAAACAGAACCTTTGGAATTGGCTTAGAAGTAAATGAGCCCGAGGTGTCAGAGAAAAAAAAGATCCAGTACATTAATTTGAAGCTGGCAGCCGATGGTTATCCGACTTGTAATTCAGGTATTAAAACTGATTTCCTGGAGATTGCTAAGCCGTTGTTGAATAACTATAACATCAAATCACGTTTGTTATCCAATAATGCTTCTCCGTTGGGGATGAGAATCCGGAATTTTCTGGAAAACTACCTGAGTGATGTGCCGGGTGATAACTCCATCACTTTCCCTGAGAATCCTTTTATTTTAGACCGTTACGGGTTGGCTCGTATTATTTCTATTCCACCGGGAGAAGATTATCACGAGACAGCGCAAATTAAAACTTATCGCACTGCTCAGGGTATTTTGAACAACCCGGCATCAGACCGTCGTACAACAAAAGGAGTGTTCCATGTTGTTGAGGGAGGGTTACCAATTCCTGCTGATAAAAAGGCCGTTTCAAAAATTGCTTTCTGCAAATTGTTACAAGCTGCATTAAACCCGCCAAAAGAAACTATGACTTTGCCGTTTACTGCAAAGTTGGAAAATCCGGCACAGTTGTTTGTAAGCTTAATGCTTCGTCCAATCGTTGTTCCTGAAGTTCCGGGAGTGATGGCCGAAAAATCAATGGAAGTCGCATTCTTAGCTCCGGGTAGCCTTGTGTCAAACCTTGACTTTGTTGAGTCAATTTTTGGTAACGCCGGAGACCCATTCTTGCCTGAAAACGATGCAGCGCTTGATCCGGAACACTGGACAGGGCACACAGGTTGCGTTATTTTGGCTCCTCACTTGGCTAGCTTGACTAAAAAAGAATTGGGCTTGCCTCATTACGACAATGCAACAGAGCGTCAGCGTCGTGATAGCATGTGCTGGAAAGATGAGAATGAGTTGTATAACGACGGAAGCGCTTTCAAACTGACTTGTCGTGATGAGCGTGGTGTTGTTATTACTTTGATTTCGGATAACTATTTCGGTTATTGCAAGAAAGAAGTAAAAACCATGATTGGTTACTCGGCTAACTTGTATGGTTTGGCCGAAGAAGAACACGCTGGTGGTGCAATTGCATGTCGTAGCTACAACTTAGGTGAAAAATGCTACATCGATGAGCGTATTCCTTCTAACGGAATGAACTTCGCTTCTTTCATCTACCAATATGCCGATTTGATTGATCTGAAGCCGGAAGGTTATGCAGTTGATGTTAACTTTAAGAACGTGCTTTACGTTCCTGAAGATGCAGTGTTTGATTTGAGCACGCAGAGTGTTACCTGGAAACAGGGAACAGAAAAGCAATCAATCAAATTGTTGCCTTATAAAGTTTACATCTACCCGAATGGTTATAAGGTAGAGATGAAAAAACGTATCGAAGGACCGAAATGGCACCTTATTGGTACATTTGCTGAAGGAACACTTTGCCACAAGCCTTGTACTGTATCAGGTGGTGGTAAGTCTGAGATTTCGAAATCAATCAAAGATGCGATGATCCAGGGATCATACATTGTTGGTGATTTGAATGATGATTTGGATATGGTCGAAAAAATCATGGCTCATGATTTTTCAAATCGTTTCAAAGTTCCTGCAGACTACTCTGTGAACAAACCACGTCATATTCTCAGCCCGAAACGTTCATTAGGATCAGTGATCAAATTGCTGACTCCGTCTGATTTATACACAGATGAATACAACGAATGGTTGGCTTCGTTGCCTCAGCGCATCAAAGTATTGATCTACGTTATCAAAGGAAACTATTCGCAGGAATGGGATGCCGACTGGAGAAAATACTTCTCTGTTGATAAAGTAAACGGTGTTCCTGGTAATGAGTTGAAATATAAGAGTAACAAGTTACTTTCAAACTACTTACGTGTAGGTCACGATGCTGACGGTTCTTGGAGAATCTTCTTGTTGCGCCAGGATTTTAACCCGTCTTCAAAAGTTCAGGTTGAAGATGATATCACAGCTTCAGTTATTTTAGGCTCGGATAAATTGACTGATCTGAACCCGGAGTACAAAAATCCGAGTGTGAAGATCGTTAAAAACTGTGAAGCTCGTTTATTTCAGCGTCCTGACGATGCTGTTGTTAAAGGATATGACAAACAAGCAGAGAAAGACCTTTCAAGTCCTGGTACTTTCGTATCTAACTTCGAGCCTTTGACTCGCGAACAGGTTCAGGCGATTAAGGATGATGCGATTGGTTTTGAATTGTACACAGAGCCGGTTAAGGAGTTGATCAACAACTTCCTGAAATCGGATAAACCAGAATATTTGGTTATTTCGTCAGAACCTCGTTTGGTTGATGGAAAACCTTCTAAGAACGTACGTTATCTGCAAACACGTCCTGACCTGGTAGATCCGTTGGATAAGTATGTTACTGAAATTTCAGCACGTATTTCCCGTAAGATTCCTTTGGATAAGCCATTATATATGCCGGTTAACGCTGTTCTTCCAGGACGTCGTAATAACCCAGCGGAACCAGCGAATAATGTACCACCTTTGGCTGTATATAACCCGATTCACTACCAGGAGTTACCAGAGTTGTTCATCGATTTCATCTGTAGTATTACAGGTAAATCACCATCAACAACAGGTTTCGGTTCTGAAGGTGCTTTGACAAAAGGCCCTTTCAACAACTTGTTACCGGCTGCTGACCTGAATAATGCCTTCTTGTCATACATTTTGACTGGTTACGATGGTTTCAGTTCTGCTGCAGGTTATGTTGGTCCAAAATACAAAGTAGACCACGATGTGAGCTTGTTGATCCCTGAGATCTGGTGTCGTATGTCAGTTGCTGAACGCGATCCGAAATTCCTGATCGAGAATGGTTATCTCGAAAAAGTAGAAGACTTCGACTACAAAGGACGTACGATCGACGCAAGCTTGTTGGGATACCGTATCACCGTGAAGTTTGTGAAACACTTCATGGCGCGTATCTTCAGTAAAGCTGATGCTGTATTCGACGAAGAAATGTTGCGTCCTGAATTGCAGGATTTGGATATGTTTGTTGCTTCAATCGATAACCTTTCAATTACACAAAAACGTGTTGCTGAAGGTTTGATGACTGACGGAACTATTGAACGTTTATGTCCGCCGTTGAAAGCTTTGGTACACATCATGATTGATGGTACCTACAACGGAAAAGATCGTAACGATCCGGCAATCCGTGCCATGTTCACTCCTGAAGTGGTACTGAATAGCGACTGGTATAAAGAACGTTTGGTGGCCAAGCAAAATTCTGATATTGAGCGTTGTGCACAAAGCGTTGCTTATATCGAAGATATTGTTAGCCGTAAAAACTTCGCTTCAACATCAGTTCGCTTGGATTTGCCTGCTCGTCTGGCTAAAGCGAAAGCTGAGTTGGATAAAGTTAGCAGTCCTGAATACCTGAATGTATTGAAAGGTACACTGGGATTGGATCCAATGCAACCTATTGCTGATTAATTTCAAATTTCAGATAGATGGAAGGGAGCATAATTGCTCCCTTTCTTTTTTCAATATAAAGTGATTGAGGTATGAGTTTACGTTATGCGGTTGTTGGAACAGGTGCCCTAGGTGGTTTTTATGGTGGTATGCTTGCTAAAAGTCGGCAGGATGTGCATTTCTTGCTGAATTCAGATTATCAACAGGTGAAGGAGCATGGTCTGCTCGTGGAGTCGGTTTTGGGTGATTTCGTCTTAAAACCGATTAATGCATATTCCACAACAACAGAAATGCCCAAGGCTGATGTGGTATTGGTTTGCCTGAAAACAACAAACAATTATTTGCTGAAGGAGCTTTTGTACCCAATAATGCATGAGGATACGATTGTAATTCTTATTCAAAACGGATTAGGTGTTGAGCAGCAGGCCGCCGATGGTTTGCCGGGTGTTCAGATTGCAGGGGCACTGGCGTTTATTTGTTCGAACAAGGTTGGTCCGGGGCACATTCATCATTTGGATTTGGGGCGGTTGACGATTGGTGCATACAACCTTGAAAATCCGTCTTTGTTGGAGCAGGTAAGTGCTGATTTTAATGAAGCTGGTGTTCCTTGCTTAGTGACGGATGATTTGGATCAAGCTCGTTGGCAAAAGCTGGTTTGGAATGTGCCTTTTAATGGGTTGACAGTTGTGCTCAATGCAACAACCGACCAAATTATGGCTAATGAAGAAAGTAGTAAGCTGGCTCATGAGATGATGTATGAAGTGGTTGACGCAGCAAATGCGTGTGGTGTTCCGTTGAAACGGGAATTTGCAGATAAAATGATGGCTGTAACGGCAAAAATGACACCTTATGCACCAAGCATGAAGTTAGATTACGATCACAAAAGGCCGATGGAGATTGATGCAATTTATAGTCAGCCAATAGCTCATGCAGTGAAAAATGGATTCAAAATGGCTAAAGTGGAAATGTTGGAGAAACAACTGCATTTTTATAATTCCATGAATTTGAAGTATACTGTATGAGTGAAATCGTGGATTCATTTAAAGATATAGAAAAGGGCGTCTCATATGAGGCAGCCTTTTCCATATAAATCCTAAAAAAACAACTAAGAGTGACCCTTAACCACTATTCGCATAATCTTGAAATTTAGCCTCCAGAATTTGTAAAATTGGTAGAGGATATTTGTTCTCCAAAATTTGGTGGCTTTGGTAGGTACAGGCGGATAAAACTCGTCTTTGTACGCTCTTATTTCGGTCTTCTTTTCCATATTTTTCGGTTTTTATTATTCCGGTAACAGCCACCAGAAAGGGTAGCCTTTTGCTTTGTGAATAAACATGTAGTGAAGAAACAGCTTAATCCAGTGTCCTGCTAAGCCAACTTCACCAACTGTTGCTTTAATGTCCCGACCCCATTCGGGATAGCGTTGCCAGTCGGGAACAATTGGAGATACTGTCATTGTTGCACCTAATCCTTTGGTCATGCTATAGCCCGCAGATACGATGCAGGCCGCACCCATTCTACCCATGCTCGCCTTGTGCTTGTGTTCCGAATCTCCGTGTTTGATGAAATGCGAGATGTTCTGCGCAACAATCTTTCCGGTTACGCCTGATGGCATACCGGTACGTGGTGGTGCCGGTGTAATCGACAATCCGGTCGGGCTTTTCATCGGTTTCGAGATACCATGCGGCGGTGCAAAGGCAATACCAGTAGCATAAATGTTCGGGTATGCAGGACTTTGGTAGGTTTGAGGCCAGTCGGCAATTGTCCAGTCTTCATAATCCTTTGGCGTGTAGTCCGCATCAACCCGCATAAAACCATTCGGAGCAAAAACTTTGGCAGTAATATCTTCCCCTGTTTTTGAGTAAGCCTTAAAATCCTGTCCTTTAAAGGCAGGGATGAGCATCGCAAAATCAAATTTTTGTGTTTTCTCTTCTCCTGCTAACGTTTGATAGTGAGCGACGCCTTCTTCTAATTTGGTAACGCCCGCGCGTTTGATCCATTTAATATTGTTTTCGGTCAGTACCGATTCCGTAAAAACTTTGGTTGAGGTAATATATCCGCCTCGTTTTACAAATGCTCCCCCCATTCCAAAGTCGCCCAGTTCATATTCATTGGTAATCCAGGTAATTTCAGCCATATGGCTTAGTTTTTTACGCTTTAGTTCGAAGGCGATGTTTAGAGTATATTCGAACGCGGCGCCTTGGCATGTCGCTCCAGGGTGGCCGGTGCCAATCAACAGGCGTTGTTTTTGCCCGTTTTTCATCGCTTCTATTGCCTTTTGCAAACCTTCCCATGCATGTGCCGCGTGATCGTAAGCACAAACAGAATAGGAGAACTTCGCCGGTCCAAGTCCAGGGGTTGCTTCGAAGTTTAATTTTGGGCCGGTGGCATTTACTAAATAGTCATAGCTAACTTTTTCCCGCTCGCCTTTTTGTTCTGCCGAAACGTGCTCAATTGTTACGTACGGAAACTGATTTTCGCTATCGCCTTCAGGAAAGAATTCGAGTGCTTTAGCCTGTTTGTAAACGATTCCCCATTTTTTATAGACTTTATCCAGAGGGAAGCGAACTTGGTCGACTGTCATTCTACCCACGCCAACCCAGATGTTTGAGGGAACCCATTGGTAATACCTATTGGGGGAGATGACGACGACTTCGTGTTTTTTGCCGAGCATTTTTTTGAGGAATGAGGCAGCCGTGTGTCCTGATATTCCTGCACCTAAAACAACTACTTTTGCCATAAGCCGAAGGTTTATTGATTTAGTGGACTATTGTTTGAAATAAAGGTAGCGTAAAAAGTAAATCGTTCGACTTATGATGCTGTACATCAGTTTTTATAAGTTTGTTGACAGGTGAGAAAAGAAAACCCGATCAGAAGACCGGGTTTCTCAATATTTATATCGTTCGAATTGTTATTTTATACCGTGCATCATTCGCTTTAACCAAGGAGACAATGCAATAAGGATTGCTCCAATGATAGCTGATTGAATGGCGATCATCCAGAATACCTGAATGTCTGCGCCAATCGCATCTTGCAGTTTCATTGAGATAGCTTTCATTTGGGACGCAACGAAGTTACCGGCAGCCCAAGAACCCATCCAGATTCCCATCATGGTTGAAACCAATTTGGGCGGTGATAATTTTGTTACCATCGAAAGCCCGATAGGGGACAGACACAGCTCTCCAAATGTGTGCAGCAGGTATACCGAGCAAAGCCAAAGCGGACTGATCAAACGGACTGTATCTCCGGCGGTTGAGCGAGTGTATGCAAAAGCCATGATAACAAATCCCAACGCAAGCAATATCATTCCCCATGCAAATTTCATCGGTGTGTTCGGATTCAATTTACGTTTGTCTAAAACAGTCCACAAAACGCTAAATACAGGTGCAAACAGAACAATAAAAATTGCATTTACACTTTGGAACCAGGTCGCCGGGATTTCCCAGTTGAAGATCATACGTTGTGTATTGTCACGGGCAAAAACGTTGAATGTAGTACCTGCTTGTTCGAAGCCTGCCCAGAAGAACATGTTAAAAACAGCTAAGATCAAAATTACACCGATACGTGACCATTCTGTTTTTCCGGATGTGCCTTTGTAGATGTTGGTTCCAAGTACAATTACACCACCAATTGCCAAGATGTATATAATAGCAGTTGTGAGTACTGAGGGTAATGCACCCCAGCCGAGAATAACAGCGAAAATCGCGGCAACTACGCAAACGACATAGGTCAAAACATTAATCCAGTCTTTAATCGCAAGGCGAACACGCTCTGACTTAACTTTCGGAGGCATACCTATATGTCCCAATGTATGGCTGCGGAAGAAGAACCAGGTCGTACCGATAACCATTCCAATACCGGCAGCAAGGAAGCCGTATTGCCAAGCTACCTGCTCTCCAAGTTTTCCAGTTACAAGAGGTGATAAAAATGCGCCAATATTGATACCCATATAGAAAATGGTGAAGCCACCATCTTTACGCGGGTCGTTGTTATCATACAGTTCGCCGACCATTGTTGAAATGTTCGGTTTGAAGAAACCGTTACCGGCAATTAAAATACCCAAGCCGGAATAGAACAATGTTTGACGGGTTTCCAATGCAGTGTCAGCTCCGTGAAGCCAAGCGCTTGATGCAAGTAAGAATTGTCCGATTGCCATGGTTAAACCACCGATATAGATGGATTTACGCTGGCCCAATACTTTATCTGCCAGAATACCTCCAAAAATTGGGGTAACATATACTAACCCTGTAAAAATACCATAGATGGTGAAAGCATCCAGTTCTGCCATATCAAATCCACCGGTTGCAAATTGCGCTGTTAGGAAGAGTACCAATAAGGCACGCATTCCGTAGTAGCTGAACCGTTCCCACATTTCACTGGCGAACAGTGTTGACAGTCCAACAGGATGCCCAAAGAAAGCTTTGTTCTTGTCACTCATAACTGCGATAAAATTTTTATGATTATAAGGAGTCAAAAATATCAATTATAAAAATACAATTTGTTGAAACATGTCATACTTTTTGTTTTTACAAGAAATAAAAGCGTCATTTTAAAAGATATTTTTCTCCGATAACGAATACAAACTTTCGTTTTGTGTCTTTGTGGAGCAAACTTCATTGCTTACATTTATCAGAAGAAAAGCGTTTTAATGTATAGAATTCAAAAATGATGATGAATAAAATATTTACCACTCGACAAATTGCAGAACTAGACCAGTTTACAGTCGAAAATGAACCGGTTTTGGATATTGACTTGATGGAGCGGGCGTCGTTGCAGGTTGCTAATTGGATCGTTCAGCAGGTTTTGAATGAGCGGCTGCTGTATTTTTTTGTTGGTCCCGGTAATAATGGCGGCGATGCATTGGCGATCGCCCGAATGATGGCGGATTTAGACTATCAATGCAAACTTTATATATTGGACTTCGGAAAGCCTCTTGGCGGATCACCGGCGATCAATCTTGAGCGGCTGCAAAAACAAGCGAAGGTTGAAGTTACTTTAATCTCTTCTTCGGATCAGTTTCCTGCCATTCAGGATGATGCTTTGGTCGTTGACGGTTTGTTCGGCTCCGGTTTAAATCGACCATTGGAAGGACTTGCTGCCGAACTTGTGACCTACCTGAATGAGCAGGCGGCTGAGATTCTGTCGATCGATATTCCTAGTGGTTTGTTTGGTGAGGATAATGTGGCAAATAATCTTGATGCGGTCATTCATGCAACTTATACATTGACTTTTCAGTTTCCAAAACTGAGTTTCTTTTTTGCTGAACACGAAGATGTTTTGGGAATATGGGAAGTCTTGCCTATTGGTTTACACGAAGAGGGCATTGCAGAGAAAGAGACTC
Organism: Sunxiuqinia sp.; assembly: GCA_003246935.1. Taxonomy (GTDB): domain Bacteria; phylum Bacteroidota; class Bacteroidia; order Bacteroidales; family Prolixibacteraceae; genus Mangrovibacterium. The sequence continues at coordinate 29,028 of QKCF01000486.1, forward strand.
CCTACTTTTTTCTCGATCCCGAGAATGTGGCACCTCTTGTAAAACCCCGTTCGCTATTTGCACACAAAGGAACCTTTGGGCATGGGTTGCTTATTGCCGGTGCTTATGGAAAAATGGGAGCGGCCGTGTTGGCTTCGAAGGCTTGTTTGCGTTCGGGCGTAGGCTTGCTGACAGCACATATACCGCACTCGGGTACGCCGATTTTACAAACTGCCGTTCCCGAAGCCATGTGTTCGATCGATGCATCTGACCTGATGTTTACTGAGTTTCCAAAGTTGGATCAGTTCTCTGCAGTAGGAGCTGGCCCTGGTATTGGCACAAAGCCCAACTCGCAGCGCGCACTCAAAGAGTTGCTGTTGGCTAAGCCCGAAGCGTTAGTCTTGGATGCCGATGCGCTCAATATTTTATCGATGCGGAAAGAGTGGCTCGATTACTTACCAGTAAATAGTATTTTAACGCCTCACCCTAAGGAGTTCGAACGATTAACGGAGTCAGGAGGAAATTCCTTCGACAGACATCAGTTGCAACGAGCCTTCTCGCAAAAGTATGGGGTTATTGTAGTTTTGAAAGGAGGCTTTACCTCGATTAGTTTACCCAATGGCGAGCTTTATTTTAATACAACCGGGAACCCAGGAATGGCAACAGCAGGTAGTGGAGATGTTCTCACCGGAATCATTTTGGGATTACTGGCTCAGCGCTATCGACCGAAAGACGCAGCTTTAGTTGGCGTTTATCTCCATGGATTGGCGGGTGATTTGGCAGCCGAGCATACCGGCTACGAAGCCTTAATTTCCAGCGACATTAGTGGTCATCTGGGCGATGCGTTTTCCTTGCTTAAAAATGAGGCAGCTGAACATTGAATTAGAGCTGCTTACGCAATGTAAACTTCAAATAAGAGAGAAAATCATATTACAGTGGTAATTGATTCATTATTTTTGAACGGGGACAACTGCTCAAGATTACCATGGGATGATATCGATGTTGTAATGAATAGTTCCACTTGAATAAGATCCATGAAAATAAAACAAGAAAATATGAAAATCAGAATTCTTTTATTCGTTCTAATGGCTGCATTAAGTGTGCCGGCTGTTGCTCAGCGAAGTGATAAAAATACAGGCCCGGCTATGACTGATGGCTTGGCTTACAGCCTTCCTCGCACAGGGGTGCGTATTCATGTGAAAGCTGAACGAGAAAAATTGTTAGCGGGACCATACGCTCAATATGCAGAAGGAATGCTTGGCCTTAAAAATGCACCGCAGAGCGATCGTGAGAAATGGACAATCACTAGTGTAAGCATCGAGACTTTCGCTGAAGCAGATCCAAGCCAGGTATATAAAACCATAGGC
>QKCF01000085.1 GCA_003246935.1 Sunxiuqinia sp.
TCCAAAACCAATGAACGTACTTCATAATTAATCGGCTGCAGGTTATCCAAATCATCAACAAAGATTTCGAAGCCGCTAATCTGACTATCATTCCAATTATTTAATCGCTGATCATGGCGTAGATCAACCAATACAAACATTCGGTCGAACTCCTCGAGCCCCGTCCTGAATATTCCCCCAACTGTGAACTGCCGTATACGTGGGACTTTTTCATCAGCATTCAAAAAATACATCCGAAATTTATCATCGAGCTTCAATTTCAACAGCTTCGATATTTGCTCTGAAATCCAAACCTGGTCGCTACGCGAAGAATCAAGAGGAATTCTCGTTCCTTCAACCTTGTATCGATCGAAGAAATGCCAATCGAAATCGCTGGCAATACCTTTTAAAACAACCCCCTGAATTTCATCCCCGGCTTTAATGATACCGGGCTTTGTTGCAAACTGCTGAATATGCCGAATACCAGGAACAGAATCAATGGCCGACAAAAATGGCTGATTCTTATCAATTGGCACCGTCTGATAACTTTGATTACTATCGTAATTAACAATCTGAAGATGTGCGGCAAAACCGTTGACCTTACCTGCTATTTCCTGTTGAAAACCGGTAACAATAGCAACAGCCAGAATCATCACGACCATCCCTAAACTAATACCGGCAACCGCCAAACGCACTATACGCCGCGACAAATTCTGCTCCGAATCTTTCGAAGAAAACAGGCGGCGCGCTATAAATAATTCAGTATTCAAATCGAGGGGTTGAAAGTTCGCCTATAAAGCTACAAACTTTCTGCTTGCCGACGATTAATAAACGGAAGAATCACCAAAGCAACCAACCCCATAACAATAAGCATAGCAGTCATGGAAGTATGCGCAAGGAATGCAAAAACAACTCCATCGGACTTACTCACACCATAAACGATCAAAGCCTGGATAACCATAAAATGCCAAGCTCCAATCCCTCCCTGCACAGGCGCCACCATCCCAAAGCTACCTAAAACGAAGGTCGTAAGCGCAGCTATTGCCGACAAATGCGAAGTAAATCCAAAAGCAAAGAAGACAACGTACAACATCAGGTAATACATCACCCAAATAAAAACCGTGTGAAAAATAAATATCCATTTATTCTTCATGTTCTTAATGGTACGCAAACCCTCCCCGAACTTTTGAAGGATCTCGTGCAGTTTATGAAACAATGCAGAATGCTTAATCTTTTGTCTGAAGAAATAAAACAAACCAACAATTGCGATCAATGTCAAAATCGCTACCGGTGAAAAAGTAATGCTTTCCAGTTTTTCCTTTACCTGCGGATTGTTATGCAGAAACTGAATCAACTTTCCGAACTGGGTACCAATGACGATCAACGTGAGTACCAGCATCATAACCACATCGATAATACGCTCTGTAACCACCGTACCGACCAATTTTGTGAATGACATCTTCTCGTAACGCGCTAAAACACCACAACGCGATATTTCGCCCATCCGTGGAATCACCAAATTCATCAGATATCCGACCATAACGGCCAAAAAGGTATTTAAAGTGCGCGGACGTCTACCCAGCGGTTCAATCATAATTGCCCAACGAATCGTTCTGCTGACATGACTAAGTAAGCCCAAAAACAAGGAGACCCAGATCCAACCATAGTTGACATCGTTTTTCAGAATAGACTCTATCCGATTAATATCCTGATCCTTGTATACGAGCCAAAAGATGACCATGCCCAAAGCAAAAAAGGCCAGGACTTTAAGTATTTTCAATAGCTTATGTTTCAAAACCAACTTGTTTATTTCTGAAAATGCGCTATTTTTAAGAAAGGTTTAGCATCACTTTCAAGCGTTTGTATTAGTACTTTTTTAAATTTGCACGCCTTTAAAAAAGCCCAGATTCGGCGACAAAAATAAATATTTGTTTTAAACCTCATTCTTTTTAAAAACATATTCGAAATTTCGAAATCACTAGTTTAGTAACAATGACCACAGTTAGGGCCAAAAAAAATTTAGGTCAACATTTTTTGAAAGATCAAAATATTGCTCGAAAGATTGTTGACAGCTTAAATGCGGAGTCAATTTCCGACGTATTGGAAATTGGCCCAGGAATGGGTGTTTTAACACAATACCTGCTACAAAAAACCGACTTCAAAACGTCGGTAGTAGAAATCGACCACGAATCGGTTGATTATTTAAACCAACATTTCCCGGAGTTGAGCGAACGCATTATCTCAAAAGACTTTCTAAAACTGAAATTAGAGGAGTACTTCCCCGAGAAATTTGCGGTGATTGGAAATTTTCCGTACAACATCTCTTCTCAGATCTTTTTCAAAATTCTGGATTATAAAAATCAAGTTCCCGAAGTTGTGGGGATGATTCAGAAAGAAGTTGCCGAGCGGCTGGCCACAGGCCCCGGATCGAAAACATATGGCATACTGAGTGTACTGCTGCAGGCTTATTACGATATTGAGTACCTTTTTACAGTTCACGAAAACGTCTTTAATCCGCCGCCAAAAGTTAAATCGGCTGTAATTCGACTAGTACGAAACAGCCGTGAAAAACTGGATTGTGACGACAAGCTGTTTGTTGCTATTGTAAAAGCAGCTTTCAACCAACGACGAAAAACAATGCGAAATTCGCTGAAACAATTTATCAAAGACGAGGTTTTAAAGACAAACGAAATATTTAATCTTCGACCGGAACAACTAAGCGTTGCCGACTTCGAAAATTTAACCCGGCTGATTCAGGCTCAGCCATAAAACCCCAACCCATGAGCGTTGAGTTGAACATGGAATTTATCCTCAAGCTTCAGGATCTGATTGAAAACGAATCATCCGCTGAAGTATTGGAGATGTTGGAGGACCTGCACCCCACCGATATAGCTGAAATCATGGATAAGCTAACCATGGATGAAGCCAAATACCTTTATCTGCAGCTGGACGGAGAAATGGCTTCGGATGTATTGTTGGAAATTCCGGAAAATGTTCGTCGCCGCTTTTTGCGCGTGCTTCCACCCGAAGTGATTGCCCACCAGTTTGTCGAGCACATGGATTCGGACGATGCAGCCGACATTATGGGGGAATTGGAAGAAGAAGTTGTTGAAGCCGTACTTTCAGAAATTGAAGATAAAGAACAAGCTGGCGACATCGCAGATCTGTTGGAATACGACGAAGATACTGCCGGTGGTTTGATGGCCAAAGAGCTTGTGAAGGTGAACGAAAACTGGAACGTCCAAACCTGCCTGAAAGAAATCTCGTCCCAATCGGAAGAGATTGATGAAATTTACTACGTCTATGTTGTCGACGATGACAATATCTTAAAAGGCGTTCTTTCGCTTTCGCGGTTGATTCAAAAGCCAACACACAGCAAGGTCAAAGAGCTGATCAACGAGGATATTCAGTCTGTAAAAACAGACACCAGCCAGGAAGAAGTTGCTCAAATCATGGAGAAGTACGACTTGGTTGTACTCCCTGTAGTTGACCAGATTGGACGCCTAAAAGGTAGAATCACCATCGACGACGTGGTGGATGTGATCCGAGAAGAAACCGGGAAAGACTACCAAATGGTTTCAGGTATCACAGGTGATGTGGAGTCGACCGACAATGTTTGGAGGCTAACACGCGTACGCATTCCGTGGCTACTGATTGGGACAGTCGGAGGTTTGACAGGTGCTCAAGTACTAAGTTCGCATCAAGACACATTGAACCACATTCCGGCAATGGCCTTTTTCATCCCCCTAATTGCTGCCACCGCAGGTAACGTGGGAGTACAATCATCATCAATTGTTGTACAAACATTGGCTGCCGGAAGTCGCAAATTCGACACACTCGGCAAAAAACTGTTCAAGGAACTAGGCGTAGGCTTAATAACTGGTATTTTCTTCGCCTTATTAATCTTCGGATACAATTATCTGTTCAGCGATAGCTACAAGCTTACATTAACTGTTAGCTGTACATTATTCATTGTTATCGTATGCGCCTCTCTGTTCGGCACACTTATTCCGCTCATTCTGCATCGATTTAAAGTCGATCCTGCAGTTGCGACAGGGCCGTTTATTACAACCATGAACGACGTGCTGGGTCTATTACTTTACATGGGGGTTGCCCATTTCTTTTTCAACATATTAGGATGAAGAAAAGAATCCTCATTGGACGTTACGACGAGGCGGATTTCCCGGAACTTCAGCTTGAAAACATTGAAGTTAAAATAGATAGCGGGGCATTCACTTCCAGTTTTCATTGCCACAACATCGAACTCATCGATGTGAACGGCGAAAAAAAACTGCATTGTAACTTTTTGGATCCCGACCATGCGCAATATCACAACAAAGAATTTATATTTGACCGTTTTTCAAAAAAGCGGATAAGAAGCTCGAACGGACAAATGGAAGAGCGGTATTGTGTTGAAACTCAAATTCGTTTATTCAACCAGAATTTCCCGATCGAACTCACACTAAGCGAACGAGGACAAATGAAATTCCCGGTTTTACTGGGGCGCAAATTTTTGTCTCGCCGCTTTGTTGTAGATAGCTCTAAAACCAAACTTTCCGAAAAAAACGAAGTTTGGTCGTTAACGCTCAAAAAAGAGAAGTCAGAAAACAGACATAAATAATATAGTACAAGAAACAGTGAAAATTGTCATTTTATCCCGTGACCACAATCTCTATTCAACACAACGGTTAGTTGAAGCAGGAGAAAAAAAGGGACACCAGATGCTGGTTGTCGATCACTCTAAGTGCGACCTCGTGATTGAAAAGAAGAAACCCGGCATTATCTACAAAGGCCACATGCTCGAAAACGTCGATGCAGTCATTCCACGAATTGGTGCATCGGTCACTTTCTACGGAACTGCAGTGGTTCGCCAGTTTGAAATGATGAAAGTTTTCTCAGCCATCGAATCTCAAGCCTTGGTGCGCTCGAGAGACAAACTGCGCAGTCTTCAGATCCTGAGCCGCGCCGGATTAGGACTCCCTAAAACAGTTTTCACCAACTACTCACGCAATGTGAAAGACATCGTAAAAAGCGTAGGTGGAGCCCCCGTGGTTATTAAACTTCTGGAGGGGACGCAAGGGCTTGGGGTTGTATTGGCTGAAAATGAAAATGCTGCAGAATCAGTTATCGAAGCATTCAACGGACTGAAAGCCCGCGTAATTATTCAGGAATTCATTGACGAGGCCAAAGGATCCGACATCCGTGCGTTTGTTGTTGACGGCGTTGTTGTTGGCGCGATGAAACGCCAGGCCAA
>QKCF01000312.1 GCA_003246935.1 Sunxiuqinia sp.
TAATTATAAATTAAATAGTTGTATGCCTACAATTCAGCAGTTAGTTAGAAAGGGAAGACAATCAAATGTAGTAAAGAGTAAATCTCCTGCATTGGATTCTTGCCCGCAGAGAAGGGGCGTATGTGTGCGTGTGTACACTACAACTCCTAAGAAGCCGAACTCAGCTATGCGTAAAGTAGCTCGTGTTCGCTTGACAAACGGAAAAGAAGTGAATGCTTACATTCCGGGTGAAGGTCACAACCTTCAAGAACACTCTATTGTATTAGTGCGTGGTGGTCGTGTTAAAGACTTACCAGGGGTACGTTACCACTTAATCCGCGGTGCTTTGGATACGGCCGGTGTTGCCAACCGTACACAGCGTCGTTCTAAGTACGGTGCTAAGCGTCCTAAAGCAGCGAAATAATTGATAGAGTAGAGTTTTAGTGGTTTGGTTGAGTAAATGACTTCAGCAGAGGCTGAAGGAATTGAAGCTCAATTTTAGTCACAACCAATTCGAATAACACTAGAAAAAATTGCAATGAGAAAAGCAAAACCAAAGAAGCGGATCACTCTTCCTGATCCAAAATTTAACGACGTTCTTGTAACACGTTTTGTAAATGACTTGATGATCGATGGTAAAAAATCGATCGCTTACGGTATCTTCTACGATGCGTTGACTATAGTTGAAAACCGTATGAAGAACGACGAAGTTGCTCCACTTGATGTGTGGAAAAAAGCATTGGAGAATGTAACTCCAGCTGTAGAAGTAAAAAGCCGCCGTGTAGGTGGTGCTACTTTCCAGGTTCCAATGGAAATCCGTCCGGAACGTAAAGTTTCGATTTCAATCAAAAACTTGATTTTATACGCACGTAAACGCTCAGGCAAATCAATGGCTGACAAATTAGCTGCTGAAATTCAAGCCGCGTACAACGAAGAAGGTGGTGCTTTCAAAAAGAAAGAAGAAACACACCGTATGGCCGAAGCTAACCGTGCATTCGCTCACTTCCGTTTCTAATTGAGGCGGAGTAATTAATAGTAATCAAGATTAGAAATAGTAATCATGGCTAGAGATCTAAAATATGTAAGGAATATCGGTATCATGGCTCACATCGATGCCGGTAAGACAACAACGACTGAGCGGATTCTGTATTACACAGGTCTGACTCACCGTATTGGTGAGGTGCATGATGGTGCTGCTACCATGGACTGGATGGAGCAAGAACAGGAACGTGGTATTACCATTACTTCTGCTGCTACCACTACTTTCTGGAAGTACCAAGATATTCAACACCAAATCAACATCATCGATACTCCGGGACACGTTGACTTTACTGTAGAGGTAGAGCGTTCATTGCGTGTATTGGATGGTGCTGTTGCTTTGTTCTGTGCTGTTGGTGGTGTAGAAGCTCAGTCAGAGACAGTATGGCGTCAAGCTGAAAAGTACGGCGTTCCTCGTATTGGTTTCGTTAATAAAATGGACCGTTCAGGTGCTGACTTTTTCGATGTAGTTTCACAGGTTAAAACTAAATTGGGTGCTAACCCGGTTCCTGTGCAAATTCCAATCGGCGCTGAAGAATCTTTCCTTGGAGTTATCGACTTGTTGGAAAATAAAGCAATCGTTTATACCGATCAAGGTGATAGCGGTTCTACATTCGAAGTACAAGATATTCCTGCAGACTTGGTAGAACAAGCTGCTGAATACCGTGCTAACCTGGTAGAAGAAGTAGCTGTATTGGACGAAGCTTTGATGGAACGTTTCTTCGAAGATCCGGATTCAATCACAGCTGAAGATTTGATTCCTGTAATCCGTAAAGCAACAATCCAGGGTTTGATTGTGCCAATGATGTGTGGTTCTGCGTTCAAAAACAAAGGTGTTCAACGTCTGTTGGATGCAGTTTGCGAATTCTTGCCTAGCCCATTGGATAACGGTCAAATCAAAGGTACAGATATCGAAACAGGTGAAGAAGTAATGCGTAACCCGGATGTAAACGAACCTTTGGCAGGCTTGGCCTTCAAAATCGCAACTGACCCTTATGTTGGTCGTTTGTGCTTCATTCGTATTTATTCTGGTGTGCTGAACGCAGGTGATTCAGTTCATAACTCACGTACAGGTAAGAAAGAACGTATTTCACGTTTGTTCCAAATGCACTCAAATAAGCAAAACCCACGTGACGTAATCGAAGCTGGTGACATTTGTGCCGCTGTAGGTTTCAAAGATATTCGTACTGGTGATACATTGTCTGATTTGGATCATCCGGTAGCTCTGGAATCTATGGACTTCCCTGAGCCAGTAATCGGTATCGCTATTGAGCCAAAAACTCAAAAAGATATGGATAAGTTGGGTATCGGTTTGGCTAAACTGGCTGAAGAAGATCCAACTTTCAAAGTAAACACTGACGAAGAAACAGGTCAAACAGTAGTTCGCGGTATGGGTGAGCTTCACTTGGAGATCATCATCGACCGTCTGAAACGTGAATTCAAAGTTGAATGTAACCAAGGTAAACCTCAGGTTGCTTACAAAGAAGCAATCAGCAAGGAAGTACAGTTGCGTGAAACTTACAAAAAGCAGTCTGGTGGTCGTGGTAAATTCGCCGATATCATCGTTAAGGTTAGTCCTGCCGACGAAGGTAAAGAAGGCTTAACTTTCATCAACTCCGTAACTGGTGGACGTATTCCGAAAGAATTCATTCCTTCAGTACAAAAAGGTTTTGAATCAGCGATGTCAAATGGTCCTTTGGCTGGTTTCATGATGGATAGTCTAAAGGTAGAATTGTTGGATGGTTCATTCCACGCAGTTGACTCTGACCAGTTGTCATTCGAAATTTGTGGTCGCCAGGCATTCAAATCAGCCGCATCGCAAGCAGGTCCTAAATTGCTTGAGCCGATCATGAAAGCTGAGATCGTTACTCCGGAAGAGTACATGGGTGATATCATCGGTGACTTGAACCGTCGTCGCGGTAGTGTTTCTGGTATGAATGAGAAATCAGGCGCTCGTGTAATCAAAGCAACTGTTCCATTGTCTGAGATCTTCGGTTACGTAACTACGCTTCGTACATTGTCTTCTGGTCGTGCAACTTCATCTATGGAGTTCTCACACTACGAAGAAGTACCGCGTCAGTTGGCTATCAGCGTACTTGAAGAATTGAAAGGAAAAACTGAATTATTGTAATATAATTTTATTCATCTCATTATGAGTCAAAAGATCAGAATTAAGCTGAAATCGTATGATCACAACTTAGTTGATAAGTCAGCTGAAAAGATTGTTAAGACTGTAAAAACTACTGGTGCTGTAGTGAGCGGACCTATTCCGCTCCCTACACACAAACGTGTTTTCACAGTTTTGCGTTCTACATTCGTGAACAAAAAATCACGTGAACAATTCCAGCTGTCTTCTTACAAACGTTTGATCGACATCTACAGCTCAACAGCTAAAACAATTGACGCCCTGATGAAATTAGAGTTACCTAGTGGCGTTGAAGTAGAAATTAAAGTTTGATAACCTGTAAAAAAAGAAAAAATGACAGGATTAATCGGTAAAAAAATCGGAATGACTTCCGTATTCAGTGTTGAGGGAAAAAACATTCCATGCACTGTGATTGAAGCCGGTCCTTGTGTTGTTACACAAGTGAAAACGGTAGAAACCGATGGTTACGAATCAGTTCAATTAGGCTTCGGTGAAAAGAAAGAAAAAAACACCACAAAAGCTGAATTTGGCCACTTCAAAAAAGCTGGCGTTGAACCAAAACGTGACGTAGTCGAGTTTCGTGATTTTGAAGGCGAGTATAAGCTCGGCGATACCATTACTGTTGATGTAATTAATGCAGAAAGCTGGGTTGACATCACAGGTGTTACTAAAGGTAAAGGTTTTCAAGGTGTAGTTAAGCGTCATGGTTTCGGTGGTGTAGGTCAGTCTACTCACGGTCAGCACAACCGCTTGCGTGCTCCTGGTTCTATCGGTGCTTCTTCTTACCCATCTCGTGTATTCAAAGGTATGCGTATGGCTGGTCGCACAGGTGGTGCTAATAAAACAGTTCAAAACCTGAAAGTATTGAAAGTAATCCCGGAATCTAACCTGTTAATCGTTAAAGGTTCAATTCCAGGAGCTAAAGGTTCAACCGTAATTATTTATCAGTAATGGAAGTTAAAGTATTAAATACAGCCGGAAACGAAACCGGAAGATCAGTTGTTCTGAACGAAACGATCTTCGGTGTTGAGCCCAACGACCACGCGATCTACTTGGATGTAAAACAATTCCTAGCAGCGCAACGTCAGGGAACTCACAAAGCAAAAGAACGAGGTGAAATTGCCGGTAGTACCAAAAAGATTAAAAAGCAAAAAGGTACTGGTGGTGCTCGTGCAGGTAGCATCAAATCACCATTGTTCCGTGGTGGTGGTCGCGTATTTGGACCTCGTCCTCGCAACTACGACTTCAAATTGAACAAGAAAGTAAAAGCATTGGCACGTAAATCAGCGTTGACTTACAAGGCTCAAGGCAGCAACATCGTTGTGTTGGAAGATTTTGTTCTGGAAGCTCCGAAAACAAAGGAGATTGTAGCAATTGGCAACAATCTGAAAATTAATGATAAAAAGTTGATTTTCGTTTTACCGGAACAAAATAAAAACATATATTTGTCCTCCAGAAATTTAGAGGGGGTTTCGGTTGTAACTGCTTCTGAGCTAACTACTTACCAAATCATGAACGCTGGAAAGGTAATTTTCCTTGAGAGTTCAATGGGTAAGATTGAAGAACAATTTAAGATTTAAGGGGGATAAAAAATGAATATTTTAATTAAACCCATAGTGACAGAAAAAATGACGGAGCAAGCTGAAGGTTTGAATCGTTATGGTTTTGTCGTTAAAAGAGATGCCAACAAGGAACAAATTAAAAAAGCAGTTGAAGCACTTTACAACGTTAATGTAGCTGCTGTTAATACTATGGTTTATGGCGGTAAAAACAAAAGCCGTTATACAAAAGGTGGTATTATCAGCGGTCGCACAAACTCGTTTAAAAAAGCGGTTGTGACATTAGCAGAAGGTGATGCAATTGATTTTTATAGTAATATATAATAAATAGAAATGGCAGTAAGAAAATTAAAACCAGTTACTCCGGGTCAACGGCACAAAATTATTGGTGCCTTTGATACGATTACTGCATCAACGCCTGAAAAATCATTGTTGAAGCCCGTTCAAAAG
>QKCF01000298.1 GCA_003246935.1 Sunxiuqinia sp.
GTAACCGATAACTTCTCGCTTTGATACTTCACATATCCCATTGCTGCTTTACTGGTTAAATACTCGTCGGCCTTATAAGTCCCCAATTCTCCGATTGTAACCATGCGTGGTTTAATCCGCTTCATTTCTGCACCTGCTCCCAAGGTCAATCCATTGGCTTTGTACTCAGCAGTCAGCGTCAACTCCGGCAATACACCATTTCGTTTAGCTTGGTTTGCTGTTGAATACGATCCGGAATCGAGCGACTTCGATGTATACTGGTTTTCGTAAACAGCGGCCGCTCCAACGGTCAGCTTTCCCAAGTAATAATCGTAGCGAACCTGCGGTGAACGGTTAAAAGCCTGAAACGGAGCACCTGTATTGAAGGCTCCAACTGCAGGGTAAACACCGCCACCGAAGAACGGGTGCCAGGTTTGTCCAACGGTCAGTTTCGACTTTTCCCAGTTAAAATCAACTTTGGCATGGCGAATACGGAACAAGGTAGGTTCGGTTTTAGTGATACCACCAAAATCAAATTCCAAAACAGCAGCAGTTTTCGCCCCCAGCAGTTCCGGGCCTTGAATTTTCACCCCCAACCGTGAAGACAAAGCTGTCAGGTTAGCACTTGTTTGTTCATTGATATCTTCACCATTTGCATCTTTCCCGGCATACAAGGGCACCAGGTAAAAATCCTCGTGGGAAATATCGTTTCCTTTATAAGTATCGAGGTAATAATCAGTGCGGACAAATCCGTATAAATTCAATTTGAAATCATTCAAACTCGTTTGTTGAGCATATGCAGAACCTAACAAGAGGGACGCAAAAAGAGCCCCGGTAATCTTTTTCAGCATGAGACTATTTCAGTTAATTATTTTTGGTTAATCTTTTTTCAGGCCGCAAAAGTAGACAGTTCTTTGGCATCGAAAAATCGGAAAGCCGTTAATTGATATGATTTTACATTTTTTTCAAGAAAAGAACGGGTTTGTAACATCGGTTACCCCTTTTACCAAAATGGAAGACTATTTTAGTCACTCGTTTTTAGCTGGAATGAAAAATAAACCGTTGAAAATTTATCGAAAGCTCCATAAATGGCCAGGCATCGTAATCGCAGTGCTGGCTATTCTTTTTGCGCTATCAGGAATGGTACTCAACCACCGCAACCTGGTGTCTTTAACTGATGTAAACCGCGACCTGCTTCCGCCAGGTTATCAGTACAAAAACTGGAACATGGCTGCCGTAAAAGGCAACCTGATCTCAAAAGACCACATTGAACTCATTTACGGCAACATTGGCATATGGAAGCGTAACAAAGACGCATTTACCGCTTATAACCAAGGCTTCCCTACGGGAATTGATCATCGCAAGATTGCCCGAATGGTACAGGTACCGACCGGCGATTTATTTGCTGCAACGCTTTTCGGCTTATATGAACGGACGCCTCAAGACAGTGCCTGGCAAAAAGTCAACCTGCCCATCAGAGAAGAGCGATTAACGGATCTTTTTATGAAACAGGATACGCTGATTATACTTAGCCGTAACTTCCTATTGAAATCCGCAGACGGAGAAAACTTCCAGTGCATTCAACTTCCTGCTCCTCCGGGTTACAAACGGGAGGCCTGGCTTTTCCGCACACTTTGGCAGTTGCACAGCGGCGAACTTTTTGGTCTTCCGGGGAAACTGTTCGTCGATTTACTGGGCTTAGTTACAATACTGCTTTCAATTACCGGACTGATGCATTTCTTTTTCCCTAAAATTGCCCGACGAAGAAAAGAAAAACAAAAAGACAACCGCAAGCTTAGCTCAACCCGACGCATCAACCTGCGTTGGCACAATTGGGTCGGTTATGTGTTCATCGCCTTTCTGTTCATCAACACAACAGCAGGAATTTTCCTTCGCCCGCCCCTGTTGATACCTATAGCCCACAGCAAAGTAGGGCTTATACCTGGCACCCGAATGGATAATCCGAATCCCTGGTTAGACAAGTTACGCTGCGGAACCTGGGATGAGGATTTGCAACGGTATATAATCTCAACCTCGGAGTGCTTTTACTTTTTTGATGAGAACCTGAAGCAGATCCCAGAATCACCGACTACACAACCTCCGGTAAGCGTTATGGGCTGTAACGTTTTGCATAAAACTGGCCCGGCACAATACCTCGTTGGATCTTTCAGCGGGCTATTTATCTGGGACATCCGGAATAATCGAATCACCGATGCATTTACAGGCAAAGCTCCGCAAAATAGCGGAGGGAGACCAATTTCCGATCACCTAATCAGTGGTTATGCAGAAACACGTTCCGGAGAAAAGTACCTTTTCGACTACAGCAAAGGCCTTCAGAATTTGGGGAAAACAACCAGCATGGCAATGCCAGAGGAAATAAAGCAAGCATCTCCGCTGTCGCTTTGGAATACGGCACTGGAGATCCACACCGGAAGAATATTCGAACACTTGGTCGGCCCTTTCTACATTTTGTATGTTCCTCTTTCGGGCTTATGGCTGATGATGGTACTTATTAGTGGTTTTGTAATTTGGTGGAAAGCTTACCGCAAGACTCGACAAATGACTAGAACGGATATCCAATCGCAAAGTTGAAGTTGAAATGCTCATTTCGCAGCGGATAGTTACCCCAAATAAAGCGTTTACCTGCAGGAAGCGAAGGATCGCGCATTTTCAACCCTAAATCGAATCGAAAAATGAAATAACTAAAGTCGAAGCGCAAACCTGTACCTGTACCTATCGCTATTTGTTTGTAAAACTGGTCGAATTTAAACTGTGCTCCTTCGCGGTTATCTTTCGAATTGATGGCCCAAATATTTCCGGCATCCAGGAAAAAAGCCCCCTCGACAAAACTCAGCAAGCGAAACCGATATTCAACATTACCTTCCAGTTTGATATCGGCCGACTGGTTTGGATACTCATCTTCTGAAGCTTTGTACGTCCCCGGTCCGAGTGTACGCACCTGCCAGGCCCGAATACCGTTAGCACCACCACCAAAATACTTTTTCTCGAAAGGGAGCACGTCAAAATTTCCGTAAGGCAAAGCGACCCCTAAAAATGCACGCGATATCAACGAGTTAAACTTATCGAAGCGATAACCATAGCGAAACTCGAAATCCGTTTTCAGGTACTGTGCAAAGCGGGTATTAAACACTTTATAGTAACTCAGCGCATCACCAGTATCCTGATCAACAGTTTCATATTTCGAGCGCCCCATCAGCTTGGTCACTGCCGACAATAAATTACCTGCCGACTCAATCGACCATTTAAAATAATGGTATGTATTGTCCTTTTCCGTATTCTGCGTATTATCCACCAACGAATAGTTCATCGCCATAATGAGGTGGTCGGTAAAACTACTTTTAATGTACAAGTCTTTTATCGAATTGATAAAATCCTCGTTAAAAGCAGAAAGGTTCACATAGTTCCAATCAATGATGTTCAGATAATTGGTGCGGAAGGCCTGACTCTTCCACATATAACCCAGCCTGAAGTTAGTGATTGTACGTGTATAGTCGGGACGGCGCTGATAGTTGTAGCCCGTAGAAAATACGGTTTGCGGAACCTGGTAACTAAAAAAACGCTCGGCATCTAACGGAGCCCAAAACTTAGGAAGCGTAATTGATGCTTCCAGACCAAGCTCCCGCGTATTAAAATTCAGTGCATTATTTGAAATTAGAGCTTCCTGGCGTTCCCACGCACTCTTCAACGTCACATTAAGAATCTCGGCTCCATGAAAGAGGTTCAAATGCTGATAATTGAGATTACCAGCAACCCCCAGGTTACCCGACGAGTTTGTTCCTTCCACCTCAACTGTAAATCCTTGACGTGGCAGCGGCGTAAGCTGAATATTACAGTCCAGCACTCCAATGGAATCATTTCCGGAATCAGTAACCGGATCAAAATTGATGTTAACCAGTTTAAACTGTTGCAGCTGATTCAGCGACCGGAACGTTTTTTCGGCATTCCGAAGTGAGTAATAAGTGCTGTCCTTCATCCGGTTCAAATTCTCCAGCAATTTCGGCTTATACTTCAGTTTATCTTGATAGATGAACGTATAAGGAGTTTCAAAGATGGTATCGTATGCTATTTCGTCAGAGCCATTAATCAGCTGCGGAGGGATAAAATTAGTATTGAACCTGAAGTTTCGAACCACAAATTTACGATGGTGCAACACGCTGTCCGATTTCTGTTGAAAATCGGCATCGGCAATTTCAATTTGCAAATCAACCTGTTTGTTCCGCAGAGCAGTATCTGCCAAAAACTCAATATGCTCGGGTGAAAAACTAAAATAACCATGGTTCTTCATGATAGTAGCCAGACGGGTGCGCTCAGCATTCAGGTGATCCACATCGAAAATATCGCCAACCTTAACCACTTGTTCTGCGGTGTCGGCATAAATAAGCGGTGCTATTTTCTGATCATCAATTTTGTAAGTGTACGATTTTAAGCGATAAGGCACTCCTGGCACAACATCAATTTTCAGATCAACCCGGCGGCGCTTTTCATGCACAATAACCGTATCGGTAACCACCGCGTCGTAGTATCCTTTGTTGCGCAAATAAACACGAACATGCTCCAGTGAACGTTGTGCCTGATAATCCTGATAAATTACAGGAGCCTCACCAATACGCTTGAACCAGTCGTTCGATTTTTTCCGCGACGACAAATTATACATAGCGAGGTGAAATTTGAAGAAGCCAAGAATAGACAGGTTTTCTTTCTGCCGAACCTGCTTTTTCAATTCGTCTTTATTGATGTCCTTGTTATCAACATGCACATCAACATCGTTCAGCAGGTAACTTCCTTCGGGAACAAACTTGGTGGCAGAGCAGGCACTAACAAAAGCCATGAATGTAACGATTGCTAGTCTCGTGAAAAATATTCGCCAATTTTGCTGCATAAAGCTCATCCCGTTTTCTGTTTCTGATTCAAACTGCCTGCAATTCGTCAAAGATGTGAAGTTTTTCGCAAACCCCCTCTTACCTCCCAATTATTTAGATTGCGAACTGCTTACACAAAAATAATTACTCCTTATGGCTAACAAATCTTTCAGGCTTTTTATTTTTACCATTCGATTGCAAATTCCATTCATGCTAAGCAAAAATAAGAGCAAATACATTCAATCGCTTGCCCGCAAAAAGCATCGCGATGCAGAACACTGGTCGAAGGTGACAAGATGGTTGCCGAAGCACTAAACTCAGGCCTGAACGTGAAATTACTGTGCGCTACTAACGTTTTTTTAGATGAACACGCCCGACTTTCGGCATCGGCCAACGAAGTGATTGAAGTTGATGCCGACGAACTACGCAAAGTTAGCCTGTTGCAATCGCCACAAAATTCGTTGGCTGTGGTTGAAATGCCTGCTGTTCGTTTTTCGGTGGATGGCGTAACTGATCAACTTAGTTTAGCATTGGATTTCATTCAGGATCCGGGTAACATGGGCACCATCATCCGGCTGGCCGATTGGTTTGGCATTGAGCATATTTTGTGCAGCACAACCACCGTCGATTGCTACAACCCCAAAGTGATACAAGCCAGCATGGGTGCCATCTTCCGCGTAAAAGTTCACTACATCGATTTACCACAAACATTATCCGAATTGAAGCAGCGAGGACAGCCAACTTACGGTGCTTTCCTCGAAGGTGAAAATATTTACGCAAAAAAGCTCACGCAAAATGGCATTTTGGTGATGGGGAACGAAGGCAACGGCATCAGTGCGGAAGTGGAACAGGTCATCACCGACAAAATTCATATTCCATCTTTTGCGACGAACGGCGCCGGAAGCGAATCATTGAATGTTTCAATGGCAACTGCTATTTGTTTGTCTGAATTCAGAAGAAGATTAATCGGCCAGTAGTTTAGCCTTCAACAATTCCTGTTGTTCCAGAAAACCGGCAACAGGCGCCACCGTCGCTAAATCATTTTCATTCTGTCCATAGCGAATAGTATGCGTTTGAACGCCAAGCCGAACGGTCACCCAATAATCAGTACCATCGGCACAAACATAGCAGGTATTGATATCGATTTTGCTGAAGGTGTCGAAATCCAGGCTCGAAACCAATTGGTTCCAATCGTCAGCCAACACTTCCCCGTTTTTGTTGATCGATTCCGGCTCGGGAAAACTTGCGCCGTAAACATACGAAAACTGATCGTTACTGATGATCAGCGAATCGCAGCCGGCTCCCCAACCAGCGATGAAACCCGAGGAAATAACGAGATTTTTGCCGGCATAGAATGCCTCATCCGAAACCGGATCTTCGGAACAGGCCGTAAACAAAATCAAGGAAACCAACAGGGTGAAAAGCGTTCTCATAAAATTTGTATTTAACTATTAGATCGGAAAAACGCTCAAGGGTTGCTTCGAAGGCCGATCGTTTTTCAATATCTATTGAAGAGAAAGCACCAGTTCGGGACACCAAAAACCCCGCGATTACTCAAATTCATTCAACCGCTTCTACTTTTTACAGAACCGCTGTCACTTTTCATTCAACCGCTACAACTTTTCACAAAACCGCGCGGTTCTGTTGTTTCCAACAGCGGTTTTGCCTATTCCAGGGGCGACTGAAAGCAAAGAGATCCGATCTCTTTAAAAAGATCGGATCTCCCGGGAATTTATAAATTCCATTCCTCAATCTATTTCAGCCGATGAGGGAAATCAGTCGGTCAACAGCCCTAAACAATAACTAAGCAAGCCGATCAGTTGTATTACTGAGCGCGCCAACTGGCATCCCAACCAAACTCGCGGGTTGCTTTTTCGTTCGAGATCGAAGCATCGGCTTCAGTAACATTATAAATACCGTTTGCGCCT
Organism: Sunxiuqinia sp.; assembly: GCA_003246935.1. GTDB lineage: Bacteria > Bacteroidota > Bacteroidia > Bacteroidales > Prolixibacteraceae > Mangrovibacterium. Next base: position 6,788 of record QKCF01000298.1, read on the forward strand.
TTTGTTACCACAACTTCTGCAGCCTTTGCGGCAGCTTCAACATGGGTTGAGGCCGGGGCAATAGGTGCATCGAAGCCTGTTCTGGGACCATAGAGCAACCCGTAGCGAAGAACAATAGCCTCAACACCCGATTCAAGAACCTGCCGCTCCAGGTTGCGCACAGCATCGGCCGTTTCGCCGTAAACCGGGTGCTCCGAGGGTAACAAGGCATCCTCTTCAACATGAGGGGCTGCACCTTCATCGTAAATAAACGAAATACTTTGTGCAATAATCCGTTTACTACCAGCATTTACAGCCGCATCAATCAGGTTTTTGGTTCCTTCGGTGCGCAAGCGGGCATTGCTGACCAGGGCGGCCTCCATGGCTTTTTCGTCGAGAGCAAACGGAAGGTCGGTTAGCTGATGGACAACAACTTCGGGTTTAATTTCAGCCAAAATGGCTTTTAGGCGGTCGGCCTCGTAAATATCGACCACAACGGGCTCGACACCCAGGGCGCGAAGCATGGGCACTTTAGCTTCCGAGCGTGTTGTTCCGTAAACTTTCCATCCGTTTTTAACGAATAAACGTGAAAGCGGTTGGCCAATGGCCCCTGTGGCTCCTGCCAGAAAAATTGTTTTTGACATATTGTGTACGTTCTGAGTGTTAAAATCTACAATTTATTGAGTTGATTCTGCAAGCTACTTCGCTTGCCAGTAACAACGTTTAGGTGAAAAAATTGCCTCTTCTTTTTTGAGTTCAGCCATGGCTTTATCCACAACCTTACGGTCGTGCCCGGTTAATTCAACAACTTTCCAGGCGTTTAGCGGCGTACCATCTTTTTTCATCGCTTCCAATACTTGTTCTTTTGCGTCCATAATGATTGATTCTTAATTGTTGCGGATACAAATGTATGGTAGCCCCAATTCAAAAAAATTAAACTGGTTTAAGAAAGCTATGGCGAAAGCCAACAATGAATTTGAAAAAAGGATGAAAGGAAAGCCAGCTACGAATTTCGTTTGCGCAGTTCGCTAACGTATTCGGGCGTAAGCCCCAGGTACGAAGCGACCATATATTGCGGAACCCGTTGAATAAATTCGGGAAAGTTAGTGCTGAAATGTTGGTAGAATTCCTCCTTCGACATTTCGGACAAATACTTGGCCCTTAGCTGAGATGCAGCCAGGTTGCGTTGCATGATGATGCGAAAGTAGCGTTCCAATTGGGGCAAACGAAATAGTAAATCGTCGTACACCAGCCGGTCGATCGATACCAGCGTGGTACGCTCGATAGCCTGAATGAAATAGTCGGAAGGGCTGCCATCCATAAAGCTGAATAGGTCGGTTAGCCACCAACCTTCGAGCGCAAATTGGGTAATTTGCTCGGCTGGCTTGTTGTTGAGGTAGTACATGCGCAAACAACCGTGCTCCACAAAGAACAACGATTTACTGACATCGCCATTGGAAAGCAAAAGCTCTTTCCGCCGCACGGTTTGCCGCTTGATAAACGAGTTCAGCACCTGCTCGTCGTCGTCGGTTAAAGTAACCAAATTACGGATATGTTCGACTAGTGTTATTTGCATTGTAGCTCTTACCCTTTCGGAAAATGTTTGCTTACGCTAAGTTTTACTTCGGAAAGCCAGCCATTCCGCTCAGCGTTATCGCTATTCCCTACCCCTCCGAAGTTTTTGCAGCTCACACGATCGATCCCACATATCCGAAAAACCTTTTCTTTCCAGGTTGTTTCGAGCAACCCGTCGTCCCCCGCACAAGGTCCATTCGAAGTATTAAATACCAGCGCAACTTTTTCGGTTAGTAAGCCTGCCGGACGGTGGTTTCCATGTTCGTCGTCAACAAAGGTGTAGGCAACACCAGGCTGCAACACCTTATCGAGCCAACCTTTGACTATTGCAGGCGCTT
>QKCF01000134.1 GCA_003246935.1 Sunxiuqinia sp.
GATTTCTTTGTTCCGTGCCCCTCACTCGTTTACTGGTGAAGATATTATTGAGATTGGCTGTCACGGCTCTGTTTACATCCAGCAACGTATCCTTCAGATTTTAATTAAACACGGAGCCCGAATGGCAAAACCCGGCGAGTTCACGCAGCGTGCGTTTTTAAATGGGAAAATGGATTTGTCGCAGGCAGAGGCTGTCGCCGATTTGATTTCATCAAGCAATGCAGCAAACCATAAAATGGCAATGAAACAAATGCGTGGTGGTTTTTCAAAAGAAATCAGCAAGCTTCGCGGGCAGCTGCTCCACTTTATTGCCATGGTTGAACTTGAGCTCGATTTTAGCGAAGAAGATGTTGAGTTTGCCGATCGGAAACAGCTGATTTCGTTGACCTTGGAAATTGAAGAACTTCTAAGCAGACTGGCTGGTTCATTTAAACTGGGGAATGTTCTTAAAAACGGAGTTCCAGTCGCAATTGTAGGTGAAACGAATGTTGGCAAGTCGACCCTGCTAAATGCGCTTTTGAAGGAGGAAAAAGCGATTGTCTCCGACATACACGGAACTACTCGCGATGTCATTGAAGATGTGATTAACATTGACGGCACCGATTTTCGCTTTTTTGACACAGCTGGTATCCGCGAAACAACCGATACAATCGAAAATATTGGCATAGAAAGAAGCTACAGCAAGCTGGAACAGGCAGAGATTGTTCTGCTTGTTACTGACCTCACGAATCCGATGAAATTAATTGCAGAACGAATTGGCAAGATTCGAGAACGCGTATCCGATCAAGCATTGATTATTGTCGGTAATAAAGCAGACTTGGCTGGTCGCGAGAAAATTCAGGAGATGCTTGCTTGGGTCGATTTAGCCGACAATGAGAATATCGTGTTTATTTCCGCCAAACAACAGCAAAATCTCGATAGTTTAATTGAACTTCTGAAAGAAAGTGCCAATCTCCAACAAGCAGAAGGCGCAGATGTTATTGTTTCCAACATCCGCCATTATGAGGCATTAACCCAAGCACTACAAGCAGTTCATCGCGTTATTGATGGGTTGAATAGTGACATCAGCGGCGACTTTTTAGCGCAGGACATTCGCGAGTGCTTGCACTATTTAGGTGAAATAACTGGCGAAATATCAAGCGACGAAGTATTGGGTCATATTTTTAATCATTTCTGTATCGGAAAGTAATAATCTTTCTTTTAATAGTCTTTTATATTCTTTTTCAATTGCTTACGTATTTTTATTTTCTTTTTTCTGTTGTTATTTTCCTTTATTTTAGTTATTTTTGTTGCTAATATGTTGCTCCAACAACAAATTTTATTGCAAGCAACAAAAAATTAATACGAGTGGTGAAATGATGTTACATACAGATACATCACGATACATAAGGATACATTGAGATACTTTAAGGTACAAATCAATGAGCAGCAAAATAGAAATTACAAAGGTATGCCAACACTGCGGTAAGGAGTTTATCGCTAAGACCACTGTAACCAAATTTTGCGGTCATACTTGTGCTGCTAAGAGCTACAAAGAGCGGAAGAAAACCGAAAAGTTGAACCAGGTTAAATCCCCTACCGAGCAGAGAACAGATTACAATTTTTCCCAACTCAACGAAAAGGAATATTTAAGTATTGCAGACACATGCCAACTTTTGGGTGCCAGCCGCATGACTATTTACCGCCAGATTAAAAGCGGCAATATTAGTGCCGTCAAACTGGGTAGGCGAACCATCATTAAGAAATCCGAAATTGAAAAACTGTTTGCATCATGAGCGTAAAACTTAGAAAACGAAATCAAGGAGGAAAAACCAGCCTGTACCTTGATTATTACAGTGCAGGTAAGAGAAAAACTGAAACCCTGAAACTGTATTTACTCCCGAAACCAAAAACCAAGCTGGAACGGGAACAAAACAAAAAGACATTAGAACTTGCTGAAAATATCCGGGCACAGCGCCAAATAGAAATGCAGAATGGAGAGTACGGATTCCGAGATAAGGAAAAGCAAAAAGGCAGCCTACTCGTGTATATGCGGATGCTGGCAGATAAGAGAATGGACAGCGCGGGGAATTGGGGCAACTGGGATAGCATGATTAAGCACCTGGAAGCTTTCACTAGTGCAGATACTGCATTCTCCAAAATTGACCGAGCATTTGTCCAAGACTTCAAGGAATACCTGGATAAGAAGGCCAAGACGAAAAGTAATGTCAACCTATCTCAAAACTCCAAGTATTCTTATTTCAATAAATTCAGAGCAGGATTAAAACAAGCCGTCAAAGATGGCATCATTCCTCACAATCCAGCCGAAAGTGTCGAAGGATTTAAACAAGGTGAACCGGAACGAGAATTTCTCTCGTTGGAAGAACTTCAGGCAGCCGCAAAAGCAGAATGCGACATACCTCAATTAAAAACTGCTTTCATATTCTCTTGCCTAACCGGATTAAGATGGTCTGATATAAATAAACTCTTGTGGTCAGAGGTTCGCCATTCAAATGAACTGGGATATCACATACAATTCCGACAACAGAAAACAAAGGGAGCTGAAACGCAGCCCATATCGGATCAGGCTTTCGAATTACTCGGCGAACCACAAGAAAAAGAAGAGCGAGTATTCAAGGGCTTGAAATACTCTGCCTGGCACAACATGAAATTGCAGCAATGGATGATGAGAGCAGGAGTATCCAAAACAATCACATTCCATTGCGCTCGGCATACCTATGCGACACTACAATTGACGCTTGGAACCGACATTTACACCGTTTCCAAACTCTTAGGACACAGAGAATTGAAAACCACGCAGATTTACGCCAAAGTAATTGACGAAAAGAAAATAGAAGCCGCTAACCGAATCAAACTATAACCCATGAACAACTTCCTTTCAATCGCCAACAGTATTATAAACGGGAGCCTTCGCCCTTGGTTAAAAGAAAATCAGGATGAAGAAAAGTTCAGGCACATGTTAAGTGCCAGCCTTCGGCAAAATAAAGACAACCCAGCTGAATTTTGCAAATCGGCGGTAAAGGCTTTTAATGAATTGAAATTCATAACTGAAAACGACAACATGGAAGAGTTAAAGGAGTTGTCGCAAATCAATACCGCTTTCCCCACCAAAGTAGAGCAACCTCAATTCTACAACAAGCAAACAGAATTTTACGCTTATCTCATCAGCAACACATCACGTTGCATACTTGCTGGAGTAAAGGCAGCCGTTGAAGAGTCGGACGAAATTGATGGTACCTATAAATTATACCTGGTATTTAACAAGCTTGAATCCCTGATACAAACAATTAGTACAGAACGCCAGTCACTTAAATCGACCAACTTTATACTCGACACATTAAGACTCTATCTTTTTATCATCCATGCAACATTGTTGAAAAGCTTCGATTCGTTAATTGACTTTGAAACGCTTAGCGAAAATGAAGTCTTGTATCAACTAAGCCCGGAACTGGAAGCAGAGAAGGATGAAAAGAGCAAATTAGCTTACTTTTTATCAGCGTACATTGGTCAACAGCAAGAACAGCCCGAAGTTAAGGATGAGAAGCCAGCACCCCAACCGGAGCCCCAAAGAGTCTCCTTTGAATCATTCAGATATAAAGGATATGATAATAATTACGACAATCTCACCAATCTTTGGGATTCACTGAAGAATAACAACTTCATTGCGGCAGACACAGACCCAAGAGCGTTTAAAAAGGTATTCTCTGGTAATCAAATAACGAAGCAAATAGTATGGACCGGCAATCCGTCCGAGTTTGCCTATTTCATCAAGTTAATCTACAACGTGCATCAACTGGTCGAGGATCTGAAGCAAAAACAATGGAGAGTAGCCTGTAAGTGCTTCGTTCAAGCCAATGGTACTCCCTTCGATCGCTCCAAACTTCGCACATTAAAGATGCCCCAACTTTCCCACAAACAACTTGAATTAGCCGTGGACAACCTAAAATAATCCACTCCACACTATAAGCTTTACTTCTTTTTTCAACTTTTTACAGCTGTTGTTTTCCAAACAATGGCTTTTCCTGTTTATACTCCCTTCACTCTACACTCTACACTTCACACCACACCCTGCAAATCACAGAAATACAGCGCAATGACCGCTATATCTTTGAATCGAATTCATTAATTAAATGCTCTGCGCAGGGCTCATTTTCAAACATTTAAAAAGAAGAAAAATGAGTACGGAGTATATCATTCAAAAATTAAACAGCATTGAGAAGATGCTACTGGAGCAAAACATGCTCAAAAAAGAAGTTCTAACCTTTAACGAAGCTGCAATCTATTTAGAAGTGTCTCATTCACACCTCTACAAGATGACCAGCTCTGGGGTAATCCCGTCATACAAGCCAAACGGGAAGAAGTTGTACTTCAACCGCAAGGAGTTGGACAACTGGCTATTATCCAATCGCCAGTCTTCACAAGAGGAAATTGAACAGCAAGCTGCCAATTACCTCATCAAAAAAGGAAGGGTTCAGCTATGATGGAGGTCATGCAACTGCTCCTGGAACTTTCCAGTGCTATCAAAGAAATGAAAGCTCAAGTCCTGATACTCAAACAAACCAGGACAGAGAAATTCAAACAAGAATGGATTGATGGGCAGGACGTAATTGACGCCCTTAACATCAGCAAACGAACGCTTCAGTCCCTCCGGGATAATGGCACACTACCCTATTCCCGGGTGAATGGCAAGTTCTATTACAAGGTTGCCGACCTCGAACAGCTCCTGGAAAGCAACTATTCCCGAAACCTTAAAAATGAAAGCCATGATTAAGGAGAAGGAAATTCTAGACCTGACCCATTACGGGTTAAATATTTACGCACACATCCTGCAAGAATATTACCCGGATGAAGTAGTGGTTCGGCTTTCCGGCAAGGAGTGCCAACCAGCGAAGAACCCATTTAACGGTGATAAGCAAACACTAAAGCTTATCAACCAGAACTGGGTGTTTTATTACAGCGATTTGGAGTTACCCGATTTCTCGGGTACTCCTTTCGACTTCGCTGAACTGCATTACAAGCTATCGGGCCGCGAACTATTGGAAAAGCTAAACGAAGAATTAAATCTTCGCATTGGCGAACGGCACCATTTTTATAGTAATCGTGCTTTGCCAAATCCGG
>QKCF01000157.1 GCA_003246935.1 Sunxiuqinia sp.
TATCGGGTTTTGTAATCATTTCAGGCTTTATTCTCCTGTTTCGACTTCTTCGCGCAGACTGTCTTCAGGTACAACTCCCAGTAGTTTTTTCACATGGTAGTTAATCCGAATAGTCAGCATATACATCACTGGTGAAATGATAAGCGTTAAGAAGGTGGCAAAGGTTAACCCGAAGATTACTGTCCACGACATTGGCCCCCAGAACGCGACGGTTTCACCACCAACCGTAATGTCCGGATCGAAACTGCTAAAAAGGGAGAAGAAGTCGAAATTCAGTCCGATTGCTAAAGGTACTAATCCGAGAACGGTTGTAACGGCTGTTAGCAGCACCGGACGCAGACGTGTTTTGCCTGCTCGTACCAGACAATTGATTTCATCCTCGATTGTCAGGAAGGCTTTTTCAGATAAACCCAGTTCTTCGCGTTTACGTTGGCGCAACAGATCGATATAGTCAACCAACACAATACCGTTGTTAACAACGATCCCGGCCAGCGAGATAATACCAATTCCGGTCATAATAACCACAAGGAAGATACCTAAGCCCAGGAATACACCAATTGTACTGAAAAGCACCGTGGTCATGATGATGAGCGGACGGATAAATGAGTTGAATTGTGTAACCAAAATCAATGTGATGGAAGCTAGTGCAATCAGCAAAGCCATAATCAGGAATTGGCTGCTTTCTTCCTGTTCCTGCTGTTCCCCGGTGTATTTCAGCGTATAGCCTCTGGGAATTTTGTAGCTCGACATAACCTGGCGAATACGGTCGTTGATTTCATTCGAGTTATACCCTTCCAGAACGTTGGATGAAATGGTAATTGTACGTTTGTTGTCAATGCGGTTAATCTTATCGTAGGTTGTTGAGTACTCAAATGACGCAACCGCAGAGATAGGAATCTTGTTCCCTTCGACTATAATTTTTTGGTTCATCAAGGTTGAAACATTGTTTCGGTAGTTTTCATCCAAACGGATAAAAATGTCGTACTCGTCTTCTCCTTCTTTGTAGTCGCCAACTTCGTAACCGTAAAGTGAGTAACGCAGTGCCATGGCAATTTCGCTGGTCGACAGCTCGTACAAACGTGCTTTTTCACGGTCAATTTGTACGCGCATCTCCGGCTGGTTTGTATTGATATCCAGCTTTAAACCTTCAATACCATCGATACGGTCGGCGTTAATCCGGTTAGTCACATCGTCGCTTATTTGCAGGAGTTGATCAAATTTGTCGCCGGATATTTCAATGTTGATTGGCGAACCAACCGGAGGGCCATCTGCTTGTTTTTCAACATAGATATTAGCTCCGACAAATCCTTTCATGGCCTGCGACAGTTTACTCATTACCTCGGTGGTATTTATGCCATCCCTCAATTTGTATTCAACGAAGGAAATTGAAATGAGCGATTTGTTAGGACTCGCGGAGTTCTCGAACATTTCTCCTTTACCGTTACCAACATTTGTTGTGACTGATTTTATAATTTCCTTATACGGCTCAATTGTTTTCTGTACAATTTTTTCAACGCTTTTGGTTACTTCGTCGGTCCGTTCAATTGCTGTACCCAAGGGAAGTTCAGTGGTTACATAAACCGTTTGAGGATCGGTTGACGGGAAAAATACAACATGCGGGTTCGAGTTAAAATAGAATCCTATTGACAGAATCATCAGCAGGAATGTTCCAATGAAAAAGAAGACCGGTTTCCAGCCGGTAAGAGCAAACTTGAGCTGTTTTTCGTAAAAGTTTTCGAGCCATACCAGAAAGGTGTTTTGGAACCAGCGAGCCAGTCCTTTCAATGCAATCGCGTTTAAGATCATCAGCAGCGCAACCATGGCAATCAGGTTGGCAAACCAGTAAACTCCCAACACATAGAATGGGATGCTGATCGCCAGAATAATTCCTGCGTTTCGTAGTGTCCGTTTCACGTTTGCCTTCCGATTGATGTCTTCAATCTTCATAAAGCGGGCAATAAATGGTGGTGTTAACACTAAAGCCACGAATAATGAAGATGCCAGTACAATGATTAGTGTCTCTGGAAGAATCTTCATAAACTCACCCATGATTCCCTTCCAGAAAATGAGCGGGAAGAAGGCAGCCAATGTTGTCAAAGTTGACGAGATGATCGGAAATGCAATTTCGCTAACACCTCGTTTGGTCGCGGTTAAAATAGAATAGCCTTGCGAGTGTAATCGATAGACGTTTTCAACGACCACAATCGAGTTATCCACCAACATCCCCAAAGCAAGTATCAAACTAAACAGCACCATGTTGTTCATGGTAATGCCCATTTGCTGCAGGATGATGAATGATAAAAACATGGATAAAGGAATTGACAATCCTGAAAACAGCGCGTTGCGGAATCCAAGGAAGAGGAACAACACGAAGATTACTAGAATCATCCCGAGGATGATACTGTTTTCGAGGTTGGCAATCTGGTTTCGGATGAAAAATGAGTTGTCGTCGGTGATGCGTACATCGAGGTTTGCGGGTAAGTAACCACTTTTTTGGTGTTCTTTGAGAAGCTCCCGAACATTTTCGGTAGCGGATAAGATGTTTTGTCCGCTTTTTTTGGTGATTGAGAGTGTTACCACCGGCTTTTCGTCGAGTCGCGATACAGTCGAACGTTCTTTGTACCCATCAACTACAGTCGCGATATCGCGGATGTAAGTGGGTTTACTTTCATTAACTTTAATAATGGTGTTGGCAATTTGGTCCATGCTTGTATAATCGGCCTGAACACGAATTACCCGTCGGGTTTCCTGTGCGGTAAATTCACCGGCTCCCATAGTCAGGTTTTCTGTTTGTATGGCTGTGGCTACATCCTGAAATGTCAGTCCGCTGGCTTCCAGCTTGTAGGGGTCAATATTGATCTGAATCTCCCGCTCGTCAACACCTTTTAGTTTGGCTTCTGATATCTCGTTAAGGCCTTCAAATTCATCCTGAAGGGTTTCTGCATATTTCCGAAGTTCCCGCAAGCTGAAGTCACCGCTCAGGTTGACGTTCATAATCGGGAATTCCGAGAAGTCTAAATCCTGAACCAGCGGATCACTGTCCAAATCGTCAGGCAGGTCTGTATTAGCTTTGTCAACGCGATCTTTAGTGTCCTGAAGGGCTACTTTGACATCAACATCCGTATTGAACTCAACGATGATGACACTCACATCCTGGTAAGAAGCTGACGACACTTTTTTCACTCCTTGCATGCCTTTTAGCTCTTTTTCAATCGGGCGGGTAATAAAGTTCTCAATGTCTACCGGAGAGTTTCCCGGGTAAACTGTTTGTATAAAGATGTAAGGGATGACAACCTCGGGGTTGAGTTCCCGTGGCATTTGCTGGTACGAGAACATGCCGAAGAAAACCAGCAGCACTGTCAGAATATAAACCGTTGTCTTATTCTTGATGGCCAGATAAGTTGGTTTAAACTTCCGGTGTATGTTTTGCAAATTGTCGTTCTTTTTATCGTGCTCCATAATTGTTTCTTGCTAGTATTTTATAAGAAGCTTACCGGTTTAGAATTTGACAGCGGTACCATCAACAACTTGCTCAATTCCTTCGGAAATGATCATCATACCAGGTTCGATACCTTTCGTAATTTCAGTCAGGTTGTTGTTTGAGACACCAGTCTCGATGTAGATTTTTTTGGCCTTCTTTACTTCATTCATAGTATCCACGATGTAGGTATATTTTCCGCGGAAGTCGTGTTTGATAAGAAGGGTAGGGATAACGATGGCAGAGTCGGCAACATAGTCGCGGATTTTAAGTACCGAGATCATGTTTGGTTTGATAAGTCCATCCGGATTATTCAGATTGATCCGAACGCGGAAGGTCCGGTTGTTCGGGTCAATGTAATTCCCGATTTGCTCGATGGTGCCATTCACCTTTTTTCCGATTGCCGGGAACTCGATATACACTTCTTCTCCTTTACTCACCTTTGTGAGATATGTCTCGGCAATATCTCCGTAAATTTTAATTTTGGCAATGTTGATAACCTTTGCAAAGGCTATCTGCGGGCTGGCGATCTCTCCTTTTTTCTGGTAGATAACATCGACCGTTCCATCAACCGGAGCTTTAACCTGCGCCATATCTTTCTGAGCTAACAAGCTTTCAAGGCGGCTTTTCTGTGCTTCTTTGTCGGTTTTGGCTTTTAGGTACTGCATTTCCGATCCAATCTTCTGATCCCACAGGTTTTGTTGGCGATCAAAAGTTGTTTGTGCCAGCTCGAGGCTGATTTTTGCTTCGGCGATGTTTTGGTTAAGCATCTCCGTATTTAAGGTCGCGAGAACCGTTCCTTTGGCAACATATTGTCCCTCTTGAACAAGAATTTCGCGGATGATTCCTGAACCTTCCGGGCTTACGTTTACTTCCTGGTCGGCTTCAACTTTGCCGGTTACCTCGATGTAGTGCTCAAAAAGCTGTGCCTGCGTTTTGGTTGCCTTTACATTGATGAATTCGATCTTAGTCAGGGCGTCCAGTTCATCTTCCAACTTTGTAATTTTTTCCTCCAGTTTCTGGCGTTGTTGCTTATATTCGGTCAGCTGTTTCCGCTTGGCTTCCGGGCTATCATCCTTTTTCGCAGAGCATGATGCCATAATAAGGCATATTGCTGCGATTATTAATAGATTCAGATTTTTCATATTCCGTGGATTGTGTGTTTTCATGTTATTTGCCGATTGCTTTGTCATAGTTGATTTTTGCATTGAATAGCTGCATCGCTGAGTTTACCCAGTTCGACTGGGCTGTAATAAACTGGCTTTCGGTTACGGCCAGATCAGAACTGGTAATGATGCCATTGTTGTACTTGATTTTCGACTTGTCGTAAATTCGTTTGGCGAGTTCCTTGTTGTCTGTTGTATTGTTGAATTGATCGACAGCACTTTCCAAATCGGCAACGGCGGTCAGGTAGTCTTTTTGAAGGGTTTGAACAGCTTGTTTTTGATTGTTTTCTGATTTTTGCAATTCAATTCGTGCTTGTTTCACTTTAGCGGCCTTATTCCCCGCTGAAAAGATCGGAACGCTGAGATTCATTCCCCACATGGATGAAGGGTACCAAGAGTTGCTGCTTTTAAATAAATTCCAACTGTTCCCGTAAGCCGTTTTATTCCATGAATAAAATGCACTAAGCCTTGGTAGATAAGCGGATTGTTCCAGTTTTAGAAGTTTTATCTGGCTTTGGCGCTGTGAATCAAGAATCCGGTAGTCAATATGGGTCGTATAGTCGAAGACCGGGGTCTCTTTGTTTTTGACTAACATCGGATCAATAAAGCTGTCCAAGTCATCTGTTAGTTTGATCGGGCTATTCACATCAACACCCATCGTATATTTCAATACCATTTCTGCCACGCGGATTTCTCGTTCGGCTTTAATGATTTCATTGTCGGAGTTTTGAACGATCAATTTGAATTGGTCAACATCCTGTTCTTCAACAAAACCGTTTTCGAACATTGCTTTCGTATCGGCATAGTTCGCCTTATTTTCTTGCAGTACCGTAAGATTTTGCCGGGCAATCAGAGCGCCGTAATAGGCTTGTTCAACGGCGTGGCGAATTTCGATCTCACTTTTTTCTTTCGCTTGAGTTGAAAGTTCTAGGTAGAGCTTTGCCGAACTTACGCCGACGATGTAAGAACCATCAAACAGTAACTGGTCGACAGTAAAGCCAAAGTCTGAGTTGTATTTTTGCCCAAAGGTAACTTCGTAGTATTCGCCGGCGTTTCCACCAACAAACTCTGCGGGGATTAGCGAAACAGGTAAGTTCAAATAATTGGTGTAGCTTGCCGATCCCGACACTTGGGGCAAACCTGTGGCAATGGTTTCCCAAACCTTTTTGCGGGCAGCATCTACGTCGAGCGAGCTGTTCTGAATTGTGTAGGAATGCTCATTGGCGTATGCTTTCGCCTCAGCTAGCGAAAACTGCAACGTGTCTTGTCCGGAAACACTTGCTGCCGTTATGAGCATGAACACAACTAAAATTGTTTGTCGAATTCTAGTCTTCATTCTGAGTTTTGTTTAATTGTTTCTTGTAATATTCAATACCTTTTGAGGTACAGATGGCATGTAAATGGTAATCAATAATTTTATCGAAAGTTTGGATGCTAAGACATTCTTTTTCAGTGAAAAGATCGTTCTCTGGGTTTAAGATCAAAAGGTTTCTGCCAATCGACATTCGGGCGATAAAATCATTGTCCAGTTCCTGGCGGAAGAGCCCTTCGTTTTTGCCTTTTTCAAGCAGCGAAACCTCAATTCTGTAAATTAGTTTCCGTTTGAAATCTTCTAGTTTGCGATGAATGTTTGGATATAACCTTTTTAGATCGTAATCGAGATTGTTTTTTGCGAGCTCGAAAATGACCTCAATTTTTTCCTTAAAGTTGAATAGTGACTCGATTGCATTTAAATGTTCGGAATCGCTGAGCGTTAAATTCGGATTTTCAATGATGTAGTGGTTGATAAATGCTTCGACCAATTCCTTCTTGGCTTTATAGAAACAGTAAATTGTCTTTTTCGAAACGCCCGCTTCCTTTGCAATTTCGTCCATTGTTATGCTGCGAATACCATGCTTGAAAAAAAGCAGTGCTGCTGTATTTAATATATGTTCTTTCTTTTCTGTTGCCATACTTACAAAGCTATGAAATTTTGCATTTTGGAAACTCTGGGAACATTAACAGTTTCCGTATTTCCCATTGAATTTCGATCTCAATAACGATTTACGATTTTGAACGCGCACAAAAGTAACTGTAAGCTTCCCTTTTGCAGGAGGCTATTCGGTCAATGACGAAATAAGTCGAGGAATAACGAACTGAGATGGTTGACTAGCTATTTTTGCTTGCCAAAGTTTGGAGAAATAAGTTTGCAATTTGTAAGTCGGAAGGTTGTGTGATCTTGATGTTTTCCGGGTTTCCTTCAACCAGGTTAATGTGTCCGCCTTTAGCCTCGCAAACCGATGCATCGTCGGTAAACAGGGGCGACTCATCTTGTGTGAAGGCATCTTTAATGATCGATAAAAGGAAAGTTTGGGGCGTTTGTACTAAACGATATTGACTACGGTCTGCATGGCGGTTTCCTTCTTCGCTAACAATACGGATTGACTCAATGACTGGGATAACAGGAAGTGCATTTCCTTTTTGCATGGCCGTTTTTTCGCAATTGCCAATGGT
>QKCF01000223.1 GCA_003246935.1 Sunxiuqinia sp.
GAACAAGCCGCGAAATCGGCCGAGCTCAACATCGCCGGAATCGACATCATCATCGATGATAGGAACGCTGAACCATCAGAAGAACACTACATTGTCGTTGAACTGAATGCTCCGGCCATGTTATCGATGCACGACTTCCCGTATGTCGGAAAGAACCGCCATGTTGAAAAGTATGTACTCGACAGTATTTTGAATGCCAAATAAAGCAATTAGCCAGAAAACAACAATGACTACGTTAGAAAAAGAGACGATCATCACTCATAAATCCCAGCTGATTGAATACTTTCAGAAAGGGAACACCGCTTTTGAAGACTGGGGGATTGGTACCGAGCACGAGAAATTTCTTTACCGACTCGGCGATTTTAAACGGCTCCCTTACAATTCTGAAGTAGGGATCAAAACCATTCTTCAGCATTTCATGAAAGAAGGATGGAGCCCGATTATGGAAAAGGAATTCCTGATTGGCGTGAAACAAAACGGTGCCTCCATCACGCTGGAGCCAGGCGGTCAATTTGAGCTGTCGGGAAAGAATTTTAAAACAATCCACCATACTTTTGTCGAGACCCGCAAGCACTTCGACGAGGCTGAGCTGCATTTGTCGCGATCTGGGCTTCTTCACCTTACCGATGGGCGTAGATCCATTGTGGAATGTGGCTGATATTCCATGGATGCCCAAGGCGCGTTATGCCATCATGAAAGAATGTATGCCTACCAAAGGTAATTTGGGTTTAAGCATGATGACAAACACCGCGACGATTCAGGTCAATCTGGATTATGCCAGCGAAGCAGACATGATCAAAAAAATGCGGATTGCTCAGGCCTTGCAGCCTTTTGCTTCAGCAATCTTCGCCAATTCTCCCTTCACCGGAGGAAAACCCAACGGCTATCTCACTTATCGCACGCAAATTTGGAATGATACCGACCCGGATCGCTGCGGCTTCCTGCCTTTTATTTTCGACGAAGGCTTTGGTTTTGAACGCTGGGTGGACTACCTACTTGATGTTCCAATGTACTTCATATACCGCGATGGTGAATACTTACCGGCGAACAAAATGACCTTCCGTGAGTTTATGCAAGGGAAACACGAGTTACAGCCTACATTGGAAGACTGGGAGACACATGCCTCAACTGTTTTCCCCGACGTACGTTTAAAACAATATATTGAAATGAGAGGAGCTGATGCCAGCTGTGTGAAACACATTGCAGCACTTTCAGCATTCTGGGTAGGCTTACTTTACGACAAGCAAAGCCGAAACGAAGCCTACGAGATGATTTCGAAGTGGAATATCGAAGAAATTCAGGATATTCGCGCCCAGGTTCCTGTGAAAGCACTAAAAGCACAAACGGCAAACCTGCATGCCGGAGAAATTGCCCAACAGCTTTACCAGCTGGCCTCCGACGGGCTAACACGACGGGCTAAAGTCTGCCACACGAACGACGAAAGTCAATATCTGAATCCGGTTCGGGAGATTACAGAAAGTGGCATTACCCAAGCCGAACGTATGTTGAAATGCTATCGAGAGGATTTTAACTCCAGCTTAATTCACATGCTGGAAAGCTGGCGTGAAAAGCAACTGCAAAGTTGTCCGGTTCGCTAAATGAATTAATCGACTAATCTGAGACTTCGCGTATCAGAGAATTTTATTGACATGTTATCGAAACTTAAGTTTATTCTGCATCATACACACCGCTACCGATGGTGGTACACCGGGGGAATCCTGGCTTTAGCACTCACCGTTTGGGTATCGGTTACGATTCCTGTTTACATTCAAAAAACCATCGATCTGATTTCGGGAGGTAAGGACGCCAACGAAGCAATTTTCCATCAAAATATCCTGATCATAGCAGGTTTAGCGATCGGTTTAATTCTCGTTCGCTCGCTTTCCCGTATTCTGATATTTGTCCCGGCGCGATTTATCGAACGACGGCTAAAAGGGGAAATGTTCCGTAAACTGTCTTCCTTCGGCAAGGATTATTTTGATGAAAATTCCACCGGAGCTGTCATTTCCCGTATCAATAACGACATCAACGGGATCCGGATGATTACCGGCTTCGGGATTCTGCAAATTGTCAACATCATCCTGTCGCTCTCGCTCACACCCTATAAAATGTGGCAGCTCTCGCCTGCCCTCACTCTTTACTGTATCATCCCGATGGTTGTGATTTTTATAACTGTACGTGTCGGCATGGCTGTTATGGTGAAATATACCCACCTCCGGATGGGCTCGCTACAGCGTCTATCGGGAAAAACAATCTCATTCTTATCGGGAAACAGCG
Organism: Sunxiuqinia sp.; assembly: GCA_003246935.1. Classification (GTDB taxonomy): domain Bacteria; phylum Bacteroidota; class Bacteroidia; order Bacteroidales; family Prolixibacteraceae; genus Mangrovibacterium. The sequence continues at coordinate 2,278 of QKCF01000223.1, forward strand.
TCATCAAAAGCTTCAATATTTATGGTTATGCTGAAGGCGAGATTGAGCAAGAAAACATCAAGCTATTTGACGAAGGAATGAAAATCACCTGGATTCGTTCGTACATCATGCCATTGTTATCCAACCTCGGACAGATACTGAAAATATTGGTTTTGCTAGTCGGTGGTTTGTATGTGATTGATGCCAAATTTACCATTGGAGAACTGACCGCCTACATTGCTTACGCGGCATTGCTTAGCCAACCAATTATGGGTTTAGGCTGGGTACTGACCATTTTCCAGCAAGGTATGGTCGGCATTGACAGCGTTCAAACCATTTTGGCTCGTAAAGGTCAGGACGAAGGCAAGAAGGCTGTAGACGAGACGGAAAAAATAGCGCTTTTCAAAGACGGTATTCGGGTTGAGAAGTTGAGTTACACCTTCCATAATGGTAACAAACCAGCCCTTAACGACATTTCATTCACCATCAAATCTGGACAAGTAATTGGGATTACAGGTCAGGTTGGTGCCGGCAAGACAACCCTAATCAACTGCCTGAACGGATACCTGCGACCTGAAAAAGGAATGCTCTACTTCGGCAATAAAGATGCAGCCGATCTTCGCAGTGAGGATATTCGCACGGTTACCCGAACCGTAAGTCAGGAGGTTTTCCTGTTTTCGGATACGATTGAAAATAACGTAAAATTTGGATCGGAAAAAGCCGGCTTGCAAAACGATTTTGAAGAGGTGATTTTCCGCAGTGCTTTCCGCGAGGAGCTTGCCCGCTTCACGCAAAAAGAGAAGACACTGGTCGGAGAAAAAGGGATCATGTTATCGGGCGGACAGAAGCAACGACTGAGCTTAGCCCGGGCACTGTATACGCCCTGCGACTTGCTGATTCTGGACGACGTTTTTTCGGCCGTAGATACCGACACAGAGCGCTTTTTGATTAAACAAGTGGTGGAGAACAATGCAGCAAAAAGCCTGGTGATTATCTCAAACCGGATCAGTGTCCTGGAGAAAACAAACCACGTTATTGTGCTCGAAGACGGACACATTGCAGCACAGGGAAGTCCCAAAGAGCTGGCAAAGCAATCCGACTTCTACAGGGAAATTACAAAACTGCAAAAGGAGCACTAACCAACATTAATGAAGAGCATGACAAAGCATGATAGAAACTTTTTTAAAGGTAAAGACTGGCTGCTACTGAGGCGCTTCGGACGTTATTTTGTACCACACAAAAAATGGATGGCACTGAGTATCTTTTCGATTCCGATTACCGCTGTGGCAGGGATTTTATTTCTTTGGCTGGTTGAGAACATCATTGATCATTATATTGTTCCCGGGAATGCAGATGGATTGAAAATTCAGATCATCCTGTTGGCTGTGGTACTTTTTCTCAACTTACTCTTCGATGGGGTTTACAGCTACTCATTCTCCAAGGCAGGAGGACTTGCAATTGTCGATATTCGTCGCCAGCTGTTTGCTAAATCGCTGCGCTTTCCGCTGAGCTATTTCGATAAAAAACCGATTGGCGTAACCCTATCGCGCCTCACCAGCGATATGGAGGCTATCTCCGAATCGTTTGCTGCAGGAATCCTGGGGTTACTGTCCGATAGTATCAAAACCGCGGCACTGGCGGGATATCTGTTTTATCTCAACTGGCAACTCACACTGGTTTTATTATTGGTGGTTCCCTTCATCGTCCTTGCCATGCGCTTTCTACGGAAGAAAATCAGGGTTGCCTACAATGCCTCTCGAACAAGTTTGGCGAAATCGGCAGCTTACCTGCAGGAATCTCTAAACGGGATGAAGACCATTCAGCTTTATGCCGCAGAGGAAGAAGCTTTCCGCAAGTTTGACAAGCTGAACAAAGAGTTTTGTGATGCACAAAATAACTCGAACGTATACGATTCTGCACTCTATTCTATTGTAGAAGGAATCACTTCGGTCGCCACCGCTCTGATACTTTGGTACGGTGCCATTCAGATATGGGACGAGGCATTCACCATCGGAGTATTGATTGTCTTCATCACCACGCTCGAACGATTGTTTATCCCGGTGAAGCAATTCGCCCAGCAGATTTCAACCATTCAGCGGGCATTATCGGCACTGGAACACATCAGCGAACTTTATGAACAGGATGTGGAAGAACCACACTTGGAACAAGACATAACGAAACCACAACCAATTGCTTTGCTCGATATTGAATTCAGCCATGTCTATTTTAGCTACTCGACTAACGGCCCGGATGTACTGAAAGATGTTTCCTTCACGCTTAAAAAAGGCGACCGGTTGGCATTGGTCGGCACAACAGGTTCAGGAAAATCAACCATCATCAAACTGCTGGCGAAAACGTACACCGGCTATCGGGGTTCAATAAAAATTAACGGGCTTGAACTGAAAGACATTCCGCTGTTGCAGTTACGCGAGAGCGTTTCGGTAATGCAACAGGATATTTTCATGTTCAACAATTCGGTCGCCTTTAATATCGGACTAGGTCGCAAGGGTATCAGTTCCGGCGACATTAGGAAAGCAGCGTCGTTTGTGTACGCCGATCGGTTCATCCAAAATCTTCCGAATAAATATGATTTCGTCATTCAGGATAATGGCGATAACTTATCGAAAGGACAAGCTCAATTAGTTTCTTTTGCAAGAGCTATTTGTGGAAACAGTGAACTGATTATTCTGGATGAAGCAACGAGTGCTGTTGACTCGGTAACTGAACAATACATTCAGCAGGCTATTGCAAATATTTTTGCCACCAAAACAGTTATTGCGGTCGCACACCGTCTTAGTACTATCAAAAATTCGGATTTGATTTTAGTACTGGAGGAAGGACAGATCATTGAGCGAGGGAATCATAATCAATTGTTGAAACACGGTGGGAAATATGCCCAGCTCGTTCATCAGTTTGAAGAAGAAACGACGGCTGAATAGCCGTCGTTTCTTTTTTATTTTTTCTTTTCAAAGAAGCTTATTCTCTTGTCAGGGCTAGCTTATAGGCATCGTCGTAGTGACGCCCAAGCTCGTCCCAGTCGAACATGTATGATGATTCAACGATATGGTTACGTTGTACAATTCGCTCTCTTTTATCGAGTTTGGTAAATTCAAGCATGTAGTTTGCCAAATCTTCTGCTGCATCATACATCGACCGATGTTTCCTTGCAATCACATTCACGCCCACTTTCTCTGCCTTCTCCGAATCACTAGCTACATAGGCTCCAAATCCAGATAGGTCAGAAGTGACAGAAGGCACCCCACTAACACAGCATTCTAGAGGTGTATATCCCCAAGGCTCGTAATAGCTTGGAAAAACTCCCAAATGGCAGCCACGAACAAAGTCGTAATACTCCATCCGCCAAAGCGGGTTCGCTGTTGATATAAAATCAGGATGATAAACGACCTTCACTTTATCCTCTGCGTAGTTCAACAGATGCGACGCCTTCAAAAAATTCATGATTGGGTCTTTCCCTTCCTCAACCAGATTGTGGGTTACCACAGGCGGCATATTAGGGGTACGCCAAGATTTTAAGTTCCTGCGTAATCTGATTAACTTGTAGTCGTCGACTAAATTAGTCAATTCGGACATATCGACCCCATTTCTGCTGCTAATCATCTTCTCGAAGTAGATTTTAGCCAAAGACTCTTGCACGTCGTCACAATTTCTATGAATCTCTTCGAGTAAGGCCCTGGATTGCAGTAAACCAGGATTAATCGAGGTATACGGATTTCTGGTGATAAAAAAGAAAACGACAGTTTTATTGATGTTTTGCTCTTTCATCTTCCAATTCAGACGAGCAAGGGCCTCAAGTGTTAGGTCGTAGCCCTTGTTATAATATTCAAATCGACCTGAAGTAAAAAAGTATAGGGTATTATTTAAATCAAATGAATAATTATTAAAGAAATGCCCCATCACAAAATCATTGATCTTCTCCTTATTTTTCTGATGCGTATTCTGAAACTTATGTAGCATCTCAAAACGATCAATATTCAAACCATTAGGTAAAATAACATCCGGTTTACGCCCCAACAAATGCTCACACTCGATACTTGTTATGTCGCTCACCGTTGAAAAAACATGCGATCCATGTGCCGCTGCACGCTCAATATCAACAATATGTCTAATATTAAAACGGTTGGCTTCCTTTCCCCAATCGTAAAACGGCAGGTTATCGTAGAACCTCGAATCATTCATTGCCAGATAACGTCCCAACATCGTAGCGTGTGTCGTGAACACCATCTTAACCGGAAGGTTGTATTTCCGAATCTCTGGTATACCACCTCCTGCCAGCCATTCGTGGAAATGCCCTATAATCTGCTTATCAACATCGTCCCGCTCACTCAGCAACCTGAAAAACTCGAAAATCATAAAACCAAAAGCGATCCCTTTGTTCGCTAAATCATCATTATCAGGTATTGAAATACGATGGTGCTCCCAAAAAGTGTATCTAAAGTTGCCCCAACGGTAGTCTACAGCACAAGCATCAAACAGGATCGTTTTAGGTCTTCCATCAATCAGCCATCTCCCATAATGCACTTGAAACCCATTTGCACGCATTTCTTGTAAAACATGACCTACAGCCCCCTCAGGATCCGGCTCTTCCTCAAAAATAGTTGCAACTTGCTCGTTGTAATAAGGACCGATTACAAAATAATTATCCCCCCAAGTTCTGATCGCCGATGGCACTTTCGACTGAATCACGGTATAAATCCCACCAACTTGGTTACAAACCTCCCATGCAACTTCAAATAATATACTGTTATTCAAATCATCAGGAGTAAGAACGATATTTTCGCCCTCTTCACTTAGCTCTCTCATAGTTAGGTTCTTTTTGTGTTCGCATATGCCGAATCCGCCCCATCGCCTAAAACGTTCCTTCGTCTCATAATTCAGTTAAAGTCATTTCAATTAATCATTAAAACGCTAGATCCTGTTTATTATGAAGTTCTCGAAAGAAACGCTGGCAGGAAAGCCCTTTCAGCAACATAAATATAGAGAAAATTGATCAACACATTCTTAAAAAAGCAATTTTATCCAGCATAAATTTCAATAGAGAGACAATCCGGATAGTAGTAATCAAGAATGACTCCCTCTTTCGCCAGAAATCCAAATGGAATAAACTCAAGGATTGAGTTTAAACCTCGAAGGGTAAGATGGTTACTTGTCCATCATTTCACACTGTAATCACTTGTGCTCGCGATAAATCCCGGTTGATCGTCGGCTGAATAAATCCCGATCGACTCCGATGCACTTTAAGTTCGGAATAGCATCCATATAACTCAGATCCCGATCACGACTTAGGACAAGTACATCTTCATGGGTTGCCAAATAGTCTTCCAACTCTTTTTCGGTTTGAATGACCGGAATTCGTTTTTGAGCATAAAATGCAAAAGCATGGTCAAAATCCTTGAAAGCAACCACTTCGCTGTGATCACTTACCTGTTTCCCGTATTTCTGAATCGGGGATTGATCGTCAATCTCCTGAAACGGCTTCCAGAAAACAACAACCGTTGTTGCCATAAATGCAATCGCAATTGAAAGCAGGCTCAATTCTATCGATTTTTTTCTTGCTATCAACGCAAAGATTGCTCCGGTAGGCAACAAGGCCATAAACCAGGCGATCCACCCAATACTCTCTAATGGCGCAGTATTTTTAACAAAAAAGTAGACACCGACAGGCATTATTACTGCAAGAAATGCGATAATATAGATTTCGATTCGCGACTTCCGAAGCGATTCCTGATCATTTCTCAGTCCCGCAATGAAATGCCCGATCACCAAAGCCAAAAACGGATAAGCAGGAGAAGTATAATTAATCAATTTTGTTTGCGAAAAAGCATAAAAAACAGCGACAACTATAGCCGACAAAGCAGCCATCAACATCAGTGAATTACTCTTCCACTGTCCCCAAACATCTTTAAATGCCCGGACCACGAAAACAGAAAAGGGAAGCAAGCCTGCCAACAAGAATACAAAAGGCATCACAAAAGGTCCGCGATGTCCCTTCAATCCCTCGTCAAAACGATTGAGGTTGTGCTCCAAAAAGAAAGCCTGCGTCCATTCGCCGCCAGTTTTCACATGCACGGCATAATACCAAGGCACAGCCACCAATGCGATTAACAAAATACCCCACCACGGTTTCAACTCCAGCATACGCTCCCATGTCAATGTTTTTGTCATAAGCATAAATATCAGGAACGTTAAGCCTGGTAATAACAAACCAACCGGTCCTTTTGCAAAAATGCCAAGCCCCAAAAAGATGTACATAGCTGAAAACCATTTCCATTGACGGGAATGCCAGCCTTCGTAGAAAAAATAAATAGAAAGGGTATGACAGAGAATCAAGTATGGATCAGGCGTCGCCAGTCGAAATTGAACAATCACATGCATAGACGCAAACAAGGTGAGAGCCGACCACCAAGCCGCCTTTTCGCCCCAATGGCGACGGGCAATCCAGAATGTAGCCAATACTACAAGTAAGCCACAAATAGCTGAAAACAGACGGGCCCCTGCTTCATTGACACCGAGTATCCAAAAGCCGGCCATCATTCCGTAATATTCCAAAGCAGGTTTATCTGTTCGAAGTTCGCCGTTAAAGGTTGGCACAACCCACTCCTTGTGTTCCATCATCTCACGGGCACATTCCGCATTACGCGCTTCAGCGACTTGAAAAACACTGGTTCCGCCCAAAAACGAAAAAAACAAAAGAACGCTTAACAATAATACCAAGATAAAATATCTCATTCTTCAAAATTTAGAATTCCACACACTCCGATTTCAATTTACTCTGTGCTGCCAATCGCTCATTCAATTAGGCATATAAAAGAAACAAAAGTAAACTTCTTTTTTTCTAATCCTCCTCCACTCTAAGATCAATTAATTAAACCTACATAACTACAATTATAAGGTCGAAGCCACCTCTGTTCTTTTTAAGCTCCTTTAGCCGAAAAAGAGCAGACTCTTGGTTTTCTTATTTGTTAAAAAGACACAAACACATTAACTTCATGCTACGTTTAGAACACTATTATGGATTAGCGCTTGCGAAAATTACCTCTGTAAGTTTGCAACAACCACCCCCCACAAAAACAAGTTCAATTACACACTTACAAATTATATAGATATGAAATACAGACAACTGGGAGAAACTTCGTTAAATTTATCAGTTATTACCTTCGGTGCATGGGCAGCCGGCGGCTGGATGTGGGGTAGTACCGATCGCAAGGAGGCCATTGAAGCGATTCGGGCAGCTTATGCAGAAGGCGTAGCGACCATTGACACGGCGCCGATTTACGGACAAGGTACAAGCGAGGAAATCGTGGGTGAAGCCATCAAAGGCATTCCACGTGAAAGGGTACAGATCTTGACCAAATTTGGAATGCGCTGGGACATGAAATCCCCACAAGGTATTCTTGCCATGCACAGTAAAAATAATGCAGGTCTGCCCATCGACATCTACAAATACGCTAGTAAAGAAAGCGTGATAAAAGAATGTGAGGACAGCCTGCAACGACTGGGAACCGACTATATTGACCTCTACCAAATTCACTGGCCCGACACAACAACACCGATTTCAGAGACTTTTGAAGCAGTTGAGAAACTGATTGAACAAGGCAAAGTGCGCTATGCAGGCGTTTGCAACTACAATGCAGCACAAATGGCCGAGGCTGAGCAAACAATCAAGCTCGCCTCAAACCAAGTTCCTTTTAGCATGGTTAACCGCAATATAGAAGACGAACTAGTTCCTCATTGCATTGATCACAAAAAAGGAATCCTGGCCTACAGTCCAATGCAGCGTGGCTTACTAACCGGGAAAATGAAAACCGGCCAATCGTTCCAAGAAGGTGACCACCGCAAAGGGAATCCGTTTTTCACAGACGAATTTATTACCAAGACAAACGCTTTTCTGGATAAACTAAAGCCATTAGCCCAAGAGAAAAAAGCAACGCTGGCACAACTGGTGCTGCGGTGGACAGTGGAACGCCCCGGAATAACAATTGCCCTAGCCGGAGCGAGAAATGCTCAACAATCAATACAAAATGCTGGCGCAATGCAATTCGATTTGTCAACGGAAGAAATCCAGCTAATCAATCAACTTCTTGAAGCGAATTTCTAAGACTGGTTGTCAAAGGTGAAACGACCTTACACGGAAAACAATAAACAAACCCAAACAGGAATGATCCCCGGCTTGTTTTATAACTGGTAGGACTTCGTTCCTCTTAATATACCTGTATTCGTTAAACCTTTAATACCTAAAACATGAAAAAATTAATGACAATATTGATACTTATGGGAATTCTGAAAACAGCAACAGCACAATCACTGCAGCAGGTAACGTACAACGATAACCAACAAGAGCTTAACGGGCTGATTACGTCTAACGCAGGTAAAAAACTGCCTGGGGTTTTAATACTGCCTGCATGGAAAGGCATAGACGACGAAGCACGAAAAGCTGCATTAAACCTCGAAAAAGAAGGATACATTGCCCTTATTGCCGACATTTATGGCAATGGAAACATCCCCTCGGACAATGCGTCGGCAGCAAAGATTGCCACACATTACAAGACCGACTACAAAGCTTACCAAAAGCGAATCGAATTAGCGTTGACACAATTAATCAATGCGGGAGCCGATCCCGAGAAGATTGCCGTCATTGGATTCTGCTTTGGAGGAACAGGAGCGCTGGAAGCTGCCCGCGCGGGCTTTGAGATGCAAGGCATCATCTCAATTCATGGTGGGTTAGCCAAAGCAACCGATCGGCCCAATGGCTCAATCAACACCAAAGTCTTGATTGAAAACCCCGCCGAAGACAGGACTGTCAGTCGACAGGACTACGATAACTTAGTAAAAGAAATGAACGATGGTGGTGCCGACTGGCAAATTATAACCTACGCCAACTGCGGCCATACCTTTACCAATCCGGTATCGCCGGAATACAACGAACTAATGGCCAACCGTGCATGGAAACACACGCTAATGTTCCTGGAAGAACTATTGAAATAGCTAAACAGAAATTTAGACTAAGGAACCGAGCTAAAAAACTCATTTCAATTTATTTTGCCCTACCTGATAGCATTAGATCGAAATAAAAAAGGATGGCCTCTACCATTTTTTTCTCGCTTAACCCAACCTATCTCTATGCAAAAAACTACTTAAAGCTTATGCTTCTGTATGAAAGATACTACCAGCACACGTTAACGCGTGACAAAGAAGGTTAAAATAGATTACAAGCTAAGATCATTGTGGCATGTGCTCCCTGCTCGAAAAAACCTGAAAGGTAAATAATAAAAAAAGGAGCAACTTTCGCTACTCCTCTTTCCGGTGGTGCCACCTGGAATCGAACCAGGGACACATGGATTTTCAGTCCATTGCTCTACCAACTGAGCTATGGCACCGTTGGTGTGCAACTGCTTTGTTTCGCAATTGCGGTCGCAAATATAGTAGAAAATTCTTGACTTGCGAACCAAATTACACTTTCATCGAAAAATAATTTCAAACTAAAACAAATACATCACCTAATCAGCTGAAGCACAATATCCAATTCAAATAAAGCCAAAATAGGAAATCTACATTTTTCAATTGGCGGTAATTAAAATCCCATTTCCCACCGCAATAAATAAGAAAAACTCCCTAAGAACGGAACGAAAAGAATTTCTGTCTTTACACTTAAATCCGATTTGTTAAGGCCATACCAGTACTGACTTTTTGACTCTCTTTATTTCCTACAACGAAATAAGAAGGCTGCTTCTTTCCTGCTCACTTGCAGCACATGTCTCCAAACTTCCGGATTCAACTTATTTATACCTCAAATCCAATCATATTTACATGCAAAAAGCTCTTAAGCCAATATTTACGACCATAAGACAAACACTAAAAAACTGCCATTGTATTAGTTGTCTCCACCGGAATTACCAACGCAGCTAAATAATCAATTTGAAATCAATGATTTAATTTTTTAATCATTTTGCATTAATAAAAATAAAATAAATGTCATTATTATTTAGTAACTTAGAAAAGCTGAACACAAACAAATAAATGATGATGGAGATTTTAAAAACATTAATGAAGCATCAAGGTGCTGATTACACGATTGAGAGCCAAGATCTGGATAGCGTAATCGTTGCTTTAACAGCTTATAACAACATGCAGACTGAAATAACAGACGTTATTAAAAACAGCATGATTGAAGATGAATATAAGCTTACGAAAATCCAGCAAATAACCGGAGCTTGGAAAAACATTTAGAAAAGGAGCCATCAAGGCTCTTTTTTATATAAATCAGTCCGGGTTTCAGGAATTCCCTCTGCCTGCCATGACTCGATCGAACCAAACTTACAGACATACAAAAAAAGAGGAACAACTTTCGTTATTCCTCTCCGGTGGTGCCACCTGGAATCGAACCAGGGACACATGGATTTTCAGTCCATTGCTCTACCAACTGAGCTATGGCACCGTTAGTATGCGACTGCGTTGTTTCGCAATTGCGGTTGCAAATATAGGGCAAAAATTTATACTTCAAAATAAAAAATGAACCACCCCTGATTTTTTTCAGTGCCCTCAACTAGAAATCTCTCTTTTTCAGGAAATAATCAATTGCATTTATTTTACGTATTTCTACTTTTGCACTCCAATTCAATTTGAAGTGAAGATAGACACCTGCATATTACCAAACGGAATTCGGATCATCCATCAACAGGTGGAATCGCCGGCAGCTCATTTTGGCGTTATTCTGAATACCGGATCTCGCGACGAGCTCAAAAACGAGCAAGGCATTGCCCATTTCATTGAGCATATCATTTTTAAAGGCACAAAAAAAAGGAAAGCCTACCACGTGCTCAGCCGGATCGAAGACGTGGGTGGCGAAATAAACGCCTATACGACCAAAGAAGAAACAGCGGTATATGCGACTTTTCTGGCCAAGTATTACAGCCGAAGCATGGAGCTCATAAGCGATATTATCCGCAACAGTAGTTTCCCTGATCGAGAGATTGAAAAAGAAAAAGAAGTCATCATCGAGGAAATAAACTCGTATAAAGACAGCCCTTCGGAGCTTATATTCGATGACTTTGATGAATTGCTCTTTGCAGGCCACCCTATTGCCCGAAATATTCTAGGCACTCCGAAGCTGGTTAAATCATTCAAACGAAGCGATATTCTTCGCTTCATTGAGAACAATTATCACACCGACGAGATGGTTCTAAGCTCAGTTGGCAGTATTCCTTTTGCCCGCTTCAAATTGCTGGCAGAAAAGTTTTTTGCTGAAATACCACCCAAACTCCGCTCACATCAACGGGAACGGTTCACCAACTACACTCCTTCAGTTAAACGGGTAAAAATGAAAACTTACCAGAATCATTGCGTGATTGGCAACATTGCTTACAACGCACAGGATGACAAACGAATGGGAATGATATTATTGAACAGTATTCTGGGGGGCCAATCAATGAACTCGCGCCTAAATCTGAGCCTTCGTGAGCGAAACGGCATGGCTTATAACGTAGAATCCAGCTATACAGCCTACTCGGACACCGGCCAGTTTAACGTGTATTTTGGAACTGACAAAGAAAACCTGGAAAAAGCAATCCGACTGGTAAAAAAGGAATTCAAACTGATCCGGGACAAACGTCTCGGTGCCTTACAGCTCAGCAAAGCAAAGAAGCAGCTAATCGGGCAGATTGCCATTTCGAGCGAAAACCGCGACGACCTGATGCTGACATTGGGGAAAAGCTATTTGCTGTACAACAAGGTAGACAGCCTTCCGGAAATCTATCAAAAGATTGAAAACATCACAGATAGTGAGTTGCTGGAAATTGCAAACGAAGTATTGGATGAAAATGCATTAAGCATATTAATTTACGAGTAATGGAAAATAATTTCGAGCTTGAAAAATATATCGAGGATTTCAGCACACCCGAAGACCCAACCTTATACGAACTAAACCGCGAAACCAACATCAGCATCCTCCGTCCCCGAATGCTATCGGGACATATTCAAGGATTACTACTGGAAATGCTGAGCACCATGATTCGTCCTAAAAGGATTCTAGAGATCGGGACATTCACTGGCTACTCGGCTCTTTGTCTAGCCAAAGGCTTGGAAGAAGATGGTTTATTACACACCATTGAGGTCAATGACGAACTGGAATGGATTGCCACCAAATATTTCGAGAAGGCCGACATTCAAACCCAAATCAAACAGCACATCGGCGATGCATGCGAAATTATACCAACGCTCGATGAAACGTTCGATTTTGTATTTCTCGATGGCAATAAGCGCGAATATTGCCGCTACTACGATCTGGTATTCGACAAGCTACGGCCTGGAGGCTACATTTTAGCCGACAATATTTTATGGGATGGAAAGGTTGTTCAAGAAGTTGACCAACGAGACGGGCAAACGATCGGCATTTTAGAGTTTAACCAACGCGTAAAAGATGACGAGCGCGTACGCCAGGTTATCTTACCACTTCGCGACGGACTGTCGCTAATCAGGAAACTGTAGTCGAGCTTAAGCATAAAAAAAGCAGACGAAACTAAATTCATCCGCTTTTTTATCTCCTAAACATATATTCCTATTCCAAAGATTTCATCGAGTTGATAAAATTCTTCTTCGCTTTAGCCGATTTGATATTTGCTCCAGGTCCGGCAATACATCCGCCTTCACAAGCCATCACTTCGTAAAACTGAGCCGTTACCTTGCCTTTTTCCATTTGCTTCATAGTACGGATCATGGCCTTGTCAATTCCATTGATGGTTTCGTAACTGAAACCATCGGCCTGTTTCTCTGCAAGCACAGCTCCAAGTACACCACCACTTTGTGCGAAACCACGCGACTCTTTGGTGTATGACTGCACTGCAATGCCTTCCATTTTAGCTGGCTGTATATCCATGCCCTCCATCATCGCGTCAAGCTCTTCAAAACTCAACACATAGTCGGCACTATTTTGTTGGCGAGCCTCTTTACGTTTAGCAACACACGGTCCAACAAAAACCAACTTCGCATCCGGGTATTTCTCACGCAGCTCTTCGGCTGTGTATCCAAGTGGCGACAAGGTATGCGACACATAAGGCGCAAGTCCGGGCACATGTTTATTCACCGTTTCAACATACGAAGGACAACATGAAGTCGTCATAAATTTCTGTCCCTCTGCCAACTTTTCTTTCAATTCAATTGCTTCGTTGCGAGCCGTAATTTCGGCACCACGAGCAACCTCAACAACCTCAGAGAATCCGATCTTTTCAATAGCAGCAAATACTTGTGCCGGGGTTTCGGCATATTGTGCTAAAATAGAAGGTGCAACCATCGCAATCACCTGCTCTTTGCGTTCGATAGCACGCATCACATCAATTACCGCCGACAACTCGAAAATAGCACCAAACGGACATGCAGTTATACATTTACCACAATAAACGCACTTGTCCGGGTCAATCTCCTCTTTACCCTTCTCATTTTTCTTGATCGCACCTACAGGACACGCTTCCTCGCAAGGAATTGGCATATAAACAATCGCATGATAAGGACAAGCCTTTTGACACAAACCACAATTGACACAGGCATCAGGCTTGATTTCGGTTTGACCACTTGCCGTAAAACGAATCGCATTCTTAGGGCAATTCATCACACAAGGACTAGCAACACAACCGCGACACAAGTTTGTAACGACGTAGTTTGCCTGAACACAACCGGTACAAGCCTCATCAACTACCGTCAATATCTTTTCAGGTTGACTTTCACGTTGAAGTGCACCTGCAGCATACTCACTCAACTGATGCAAATCGATGTCATCCGATGGCACTTCGTACCCCAGTAACGGTAACATTTTGTAGCGGGTAATCGCCCGTTCCTTGTAGATACAACAACGACCGCGAGGATTACGATCTTTCGGATACAACTCCACTGGGAGTGCATTAATTTTTAACTCCAGTTCACCTGCCTGAAACATACGTATCAGTCGGGCAACCAGCTCATGACGGATAATCATGACGTTATTTACGTATGCTGCCATTACCTAAATTTTGAAGAGCACAAAAATAATCTTTTCCATGTTCTAAAACATATTTTGTGCTTATTTAAAAAGATTCTACTCTGCCATATTGAAGCAAATAGTTGCGGTGATGTCACTTATTTTGTCTTTCAAAAAGAAATTGCAAAACAAATTAATTGATGTGTATTTCATTCTGTCAAAAATGCTTTCCCGAAGAAAAATCTTTTTACAGAAACAATATAGAAACAGACCTCCCCTCTGTTCTCAAAAAACCTCTCGGAATTTTGAACAATACCAGATTAGGAATTATACAAAACTAGGTCCGTCCTTAACCCACACACCACAGCTGGTTTTTCAGGTGCCTTTCAATACTGTCCCAAATCAAAAAAGGGGAACAAGTAAACTCACTCCCCCCCCAGGCTAATTTGTGTTCAGTTAAACGCCCTTGATTTGTTTTAATTCTTTCAGTTTGTCCGCCCATTCCTTGCACGCGCGGTAAGCAGATTCAGCAAACGCCGGAATATCTTCGAAGTCGGTCAGCAAGCGATCTTCAATCAAGTCGTGCAGCTCACTGGCCTTCTGTCCTGCCTTAAACTTTAACTTGTTCACTTCTTTTTCCAATTCAGCTATTTCTTCTGCAGTCATATCATTTGGTTTTGGTGAATAAATCGGGTCTTGATTGTAACCAACCACTCAAATATAGTGCAAGAGATAATGAATACTGATATTCAACATATTGACAAATGCTAAAATACAATTATGTAGGAAATAGCATCTGTGCTTACAAATATGTTGGGAGGATTAGATTCGAATGGCTGTGTTGCACATTAAAATCTTTGCAATTAGAGGAAACAAAAAAGGAGCCACTCCGGGCTCCTTTTCAGACTATATGCCGAAATAATGATTAATTAAACAAATGATAAGTTACCCCAATAGCAAATCCCAAGTTCGTTTTATCGTACAACTCCTTATAAACAATGCTGTGATAAGTTCCTTCTTTGTAGTCGCTATCATAGACTGTGTAAATCATCTCCAAGTCCAGATCTACTTTCTCATTTACTTTGAACATCAAACCAAGGCCAACCGAGTTACCGATTAAACTATAATTTACGTCAGTTTGTAAGCCCGCCCTACTCCGGCCATTAGTGCGCATATAACCGGCACTAAGGCCGTAATTCGGAAAAAATGAGTCATATATTCAAACATCGGATAAGTGCAACAAAAAGCCCGACTTAAAAAGCCGGGCTTTGATTTTATCGCATGTCTAATTTCTACAGGTGAATCACCTCGTCGTAAGCAGCTGCTGCAGCCTCCATAATTGCTTCACTCATGGTTGGGTGCGGGTGAATTGACTTGATCAATTCGTGCCCCGTAATCTCCAAGCGTTTTGCAACAACTAATTCGGCAACCATTTCGGTTACGTTACCACCAATCATGTGAGCTCCTAAAAGCTCGCCATATTTCGCATCGAAAACCAATTTCACAAAACCATCTTTTTGTCCTGCGGAACTAGCCTTACCACTCGCAGAGAACGGAAACTTACCGACCTTAACATCGTATCCTGCTTCTTTCGCCTTTTTCTCAGTCATACCAACCGATGATACTTCCGGCATTGTATAAGTACAACCAGGAATATTACCGTAATCAACCGGATGCGGGTTCAACCCAGCGATCTTTTCAACACAAGTGATACCCTCAGCTGAAGCAACGTGTGCCAAAGCAGGTCCATGGACGATATCACCAATTGCATAAACCCCCTCAACATTGGTACGATAGAAATCATCAACGATGATCTTACCTTTTTCGGTTTTAACACCAAGCTCTTCCAGCCCGATGTTTTCGATATTTGTTGCAACACCAACAGCTGATAAAACAACTTCAGCTTCTACTTCTTCGATTCCCTTTTTAGTTTGAATCTTAACCTTGCAAAGATCGCCTGCCGTATCTACCGACTCAACCGAAGCATTCACCATTACGTTCATCTTCATCTTCTTAAATGAACGTTCTAATGTTTTCGAAACTTCTTCGTCCTCGTTTGGAACTACATTCGGCAAGAACTCAACCAAAGTCACATCAGTACCAATCGATTGGTAGAAATAGGCAAATTCGCTTCCAATAGCACCTGACCCAACCACAACCATCGACTTAGGCTGCTTTGGCAACGTCATTGCCTGACGATAGCCTATGATCTTTTTGCCATCCTGCGGAAGATTAGGCAACTCGCGAGAGCGAGCACCTGTAGCTAAAATAATATGCTTAGCCGATACCGTTGATTTGTTACCATCTGCATCGGTTACCTCAACTGTTCCTTTTCCTGTCAGTTTTCCGAAGCCGTTGACAACTTCGATCTTATTCTTTTTAAACAAGAACTGTATACCTTTACTCATGCCTTCAGCAACTCCGCGACTACGTTTAACCATCGCTTCAAAGTCTGCTTTAACTTCACCGGTGATTGCTACGCCGTAATCGGCTGCGTGCACAGCATACTCATAAGCCTGAGCACTTTTCAATAATGATTTGGTAGGGATACATCCCCAGTTCAAACAAATACCGCCGAGGTTTTCTTTTTCAACCACAGCAACTTTAAAACCCAACTGGGCAGCCCGAATCGCGGCAACATACCCGCCGGGGCCATAACTAATACATCGTAGCTCATAATAGTTGTTTCGTTATTTTTTTCGACTGTAATGGAAACATCTAAGTTCTTAAAATGTTTCGAAAATTTCGTTTTGCCAAAAATATTTGAAGATTGCCGTCTCAATAAAAAAGCCGGTTCAAAAACCGGCTCTGCTTATTATTTCAGCAACTCTGCTAATTTCTCATCTAGTGCATCCCCTCTCAGGTTTTTAGCTACAATCTTACCGTCAGGATCCAATAAAATTGAATGCGGGATTGAGTTCACGCCGTAGAGCTGTGCCACTTCATTTTGCCAGTATTTCAAATCCGACACCTGGTGCCATGCCAACTGATCTTCGTCGATAGCCTTTAACCAAGCGTCTTTATCGCGATCAAGCGACACTCCCAAAATATCGAATCCTTTTTCCTTATATTTATTGTATGCGGCAACCACATTCGGGTTTTCCTGACGACATGGTCTACACCAAGAAGCCCAGAAATCGACAAGCACATACTTTCCACGCAATGATGACAATGCAAAAGGATTTCCTTCAGCATCATTCATTGTAAAATCAGGAGCTACAGCGCCAACTGCTGTTTTTGCTTCAGTTTCGAGGATTTTATTCAACTGAACAACATATTCTGTATTTGCAAATTCAGGAGCGAATCCATCAACCAAATCCTTCATTTCCTGATATTCCAAATGACTTGACAACTGGGTCAATGCGATGAACGGAGCAACAATTGAATTGCTGTTTTCACGTACGAAATTCTTCGCATAAACTTCCATGTTGTCCGATGCAGCTTCAATATCAATCTTAATGCGATCTAACTCTTCTTGGTTGCCAGTCGCAGCTGCTTTTTGATATTGACCTTGATATTCACCCATTTTCTTATTCAGTCGGGTTACTTCTTCCACATAAGTATTGAAGATATCAGTTGTTGGAGAGCCCGTCACTTTTGTTGCGCGCAAGCTGTCTTTATAGCTTTCAACATTAATTGATGCGTTTTCAAGGAAGAACTGAGCAAAATAATCGCGGTCGTTCAAACGCAAATAATTCAATTCCGGTGTTCCGGCAGTCCCTTTAAATTCGAACTTGCCACCCACAATTTTCGCGGTATCAACAACCAACGGTTTTCCAGCTTCTGCTTTCACGAGGTAAACAAAACCTGAATCGACCCCGGCAATTGTACCACTCACCGTAAACTTTGATGAATTGCTTTGACAAGCAGCCATCACCAAAATAAACAGGAAAATGGGAAATAATTTTTTCATTCTTGTACTTTTTGAGATTGATAATATGTTTCTAATAAATCTTTTGCTGCAACGAAAGAACTTAACTCTTCATTCTGCACTTGCTTTTCGAACGCTCCGAGCATCCTTCTAATCTCTTGATTCTGGTAAAAGTTTGATTTCAACTGATCGTTGATGGTTTCATACATCCAAAACTTTGCCTGTTCGTTTCGCTTGTGCTGAAAATACCCGTTCTGATTCACGTGGCTAATATAGTCATTGATTGTCTTCCAAATCTTGTCCAAACCAATCTTTTTAAAGGCCGAGCAAGTCAGTACTTTGGGTTTCCAAGCCGATTCTGTTGGCGGGAAAAGTTGCAATGCATTCATGTATTGAACGCGAGCCATTTCGGCCCGATCAACATTATCTCCATCAGCTTTGTTGATAGTAATCGCATCTGCCATTTCCATAATTCCACGCTTAATTCCCTGCAGCTCATCACCAGCACCAGAAAGCATCAGCAACAAAAAGAAGTCAACCATTGAATGCACCACAGTTTCGCTCTGCCCCACCCCCACTGTTTCGATAAAAATAACATCGAATCCGGCAGCTTCGCAAAGGATAATTGTTTCCCGCGTTTTTCTGGCAACACCGCCAAGCGAGCCAGCTGACGGAGAAGGACGAATGTAGGCATGCGGATCGATGGACAGCTCCTCCATCCGGGTTTTATCACCCAAAATACTCCCTTTCGAGCGTTCACTACTCGGGTCTATTGCTAACACCGCCAATTTGTGACCTAGAGAGGTTATATATTTACCTGTCGATTCGATAAACGTACTCTTACCAACACCCGGCACACCGGTAATACCAATACGAATTGACTTACCACTATACGGCAGACATTTCAAAATAATTTCCTGGGCAATTTTTTGATGTTCCGGCTTATTACTTTCAACCAAAGTTACGGCCTTACTCAAAATCGTCCGGTTTCCTTCCCGAATACCGTTGACATACTCATCAACCGACATTTGCTTTTTCCGCTTGTTCTTCAGGAAACGCTTAATTGAATTTTCATTAAAAGAATCTGGCTGTTCCACCCCTTCGTTAACAGTCAATCCCTGATAGTGTTCATCGTTTTCTATGTGATGATGTTCTTGATCTGCAATCATTAGTTCGAAATTTTTACGAAGATAAAACTTCGCTATCGATTAAAAAAAAAGCCACTCCCAATATTTAGGAGCGGCTGACAGAATTTGTAAATATCTTTTTATCCGGCTGTTTTTACATTGGTTGAGATACGCAAAATTGTTGTCGGATTTTTAGGATCGTTGGTAATTACAGTTATCGCTTTATTCTGACGCCCCCGCTTGCCTTTCGAGTTGAAAACAACTTTCAACGGAACTGACTCGTTGGCAGTAACTACTTTCTTCTCTGGTGTAACAGCAGTACATCCGCAAGATGTTTTAACGTTGCGAATAATCAGATCACGTTTACCTAAATTTTTCAAAGTAAATACGCATTCAACTTTATCACCTTCATTAATATCACCGAACTCATGAGTTTCTTCGTTAAAGGAAGCTACTGGTGCACTAGCTAATTGTTCCGGAGTAAGGGAAGAAAAATCCTCCTCAATTGTTGCAGACACTCCAATTGAATTTCTGTAATCAGCTTTTCCATCAACATTCAGGTAAATACGGTGCATTACAAAACCATACGAGTTGATTTTAGAAGCATCGTATGTAACAATGATATTACCTTTTTCATGTGGTTTAAGCGTAGACGGAACAACTTTAACCGTTAAGTTTTCCGGTGGAGTTTTAAAGTCGAGTGTAACAGCCTGATCTGAGTCGTTTACAATTTCGAGACTATCTGTCTTCACTTCTTTTTCGTTAATTTTCACAAAAGCGATGTGGTTTGACTTTGCCCGGACAGGCCCGATTTCGCGTGGATATAGTTCGGCAATCGTTTTTTCGCGTTGCTCAACTGTTCCTTTAATTCGAAGAATTGTGCGGGGAACTTCACCGTTACTGGTTACAGTAATTGATTTATTAAACGGTCCGGGGCGATTAGCCGGATTGTAACTCACCTTTATGAGTCCTTTTTCACCAGGAGCAATCGGTTTCTTAGTCCATTCCGGTGTTGTACAACCACAAGAAGCCTGAACGTTATTCAGAATCAATGGTGTAGCACCTTGGTTCACAAACGCAAATTCGTACGACTGAGAACCGTCTGCTTCCTTAAAGTTCCCAAAATCATGTTCTGTTGTTTCAAAAACAATTTTGGCTTGAGATGACTGAGCCTTAACCTCGACAACGAATAACGACAAGGTCAATAACATAAGTAAGAATCTCGCTTTCATAGGCATTTCTTTTCGTGAATATGGTAGGTTTTAAAATTCTCGGATAATTTGCGTTGGTCACTATACAAAGCTAAGAAAGCAAAAACTGTTTTGTTGTTAATTGCGCCAAACATTTGTTAACGACTTGTTAACAAAAACGAAAGTTATTGAAAATTAATCTAGTTTCGCGTAAAGACAAAGAGAAAACAAACTGTAAATGGGACGAAATACGATAAGGGTTATTATTATCCTGGCCACTTTGTCAGTGCTGGGAATTCTGGTTATCCAATTCTTTTTCCTGAAAAACACAGTTGACTTTAGTGAACAGCATTTCCACGAATCAACAACACAGGCATTAAAGAACGTGGCACAAAGCCTTGTTGAATACAACACAAAAACACAAGGCTATGAGAGTAACTATGACCCTTACAACTCTGTCGATCGGATTTCTAACAACTACTATGTGGTAAACGTCAACGACGTAATCAGCCCAACATTACTGGAACACTTATTACTTGTTGAGTTTAAGCGTTTCAACATTGATCTCGATTTTGAATATGCAATATACGATTGCGACAAGCGAGAAATGGTTCATGCAATTTCGTATTCAACAGATAACGACAGTATCATTCGCTCAGCATACATAGCAAATGAACCAGAGCCGGATGGACTAACCGATGAGGAAATATTTGAGAACCACTATGCTTTAAAGTCACCCAAAAACGTCCGACCTTCATTGCCCGTTTGTGACAAGTACACTTATTATTTTGGGGTTTATTTTCCAAACCGTAGTCAATACTACAGTAGCCATGTACAAGCCTGGTATATGGTCAATGGCTTCCTCTTTATCATCCTAATGTTTTTCGGGTACACGTTGTATGTCATTTTCAGGCAACGCCAATTAAGTGAGATTCAGAAAAACTTCATCAACAATCTGACGCACGAATTCAAAACGCCAATTGCTGCGATTCGCCTTTCGGCAAAAGTTCTGGAAGATCCCAAAATAGTTGACCATCCCCAACGCTTAAACAATTATGCACGCATTGTGAGTGACCAAACCCAACGCTTGACATCACAGGTGGAAAGAGTGCTCCAAATGGCAAGTGTTGAAAAAAAAATAATAGAACTGCACAAAGAAGAGCTTCAGCTGGCTGCATTTATCGAAAAAACAATCGCTGAGTTTAAAGCCAGCCAAGAGATCAATTCGGATTTTATTCAACTCACAAATCTCGAGGAAGAAGTAACAATCAACGCAGATCCGTTGCACTTCTCCAATATCATCTTCAACATCCTCGACAACGCTGTAAAATATTGTACCGACGAACCTCTAATTCAGGTAAGCCTGACAACGGGCAAACACCACATTCATCTAAATTTCGCAGACAATGGCATAGGTATCCCGGAACAATACAAGAAAAAGATATTCTCTCGATTCTTTCGTATTCCGACAGGGGATGTGCATGATGTAAAGGGTTTTGGATTGGGGCTGGATTACGTGCGAAAAATGATTCATTTTCACCATTGGGCAATTAACGTAAAGGATAATTCACCAAAAGGAACTATTTTTACGATAACGATACCTAAATAACCATGAATTTTACCGGCAAAAAAATTTTATTAGCAGAAGACGACAAAACCTTGAATTTCATCATTCGTGACAACTTGGAAGAAGCGGGTTATCTGGTAACTACAGCTGACGATGGTGATGCTGCGCTTCGAATTTTCAAAGAAAATGAGTTTGACCTTTGTCTGTTGGATGTCATGATGCCAAAGCTTGACGGATTTTCCCTTGCAAAAAAAATAAGAGAAGAAAACGAAGTTATCCCAATTCTCTTTCTAACGGCGAAATCGCTTAACGAGGATAAAATCAATGGTTTTGCAATCGGTGGCGACGACTATATCACAAAACCTTTTTCGATGGAAGAGCTGCTGATGCGGATCAAAGTTTTCCTGAAAAGATCGATGACTCCCACCGAAGAACAAGGCGAGTTCTTAAATTGCAAAGTGGGGCACTTCAACTTCTTTTTCGACAATCTCACCTTGCAGCATGAAGATGAAAAAAGAACACTAACATACAAAGAAGCTGAGCTTTTACGTTTTTTCTGTGAAAACCCCAACAAGGTACTAAGTCGTTCGGATATCCTCAAGAATGTCTGGGGATCTGATGACTATTACCTTGGCCGAAGTCTGGATGTTTTCATCTCGCGCTTGCGTAAATACCTTTCAAGCGATGAGAACATTAAAATCATCAACCTACACGGTATCGGGTTTCGGTTTAATGCCCCCATTGAACGGAAATAACTATAAAATTTAAAAGAATGGCTGCTCATCAAATCATTTTATTGATTGTTGTCGGACTAACAGCGGGCCTACTTGGAGGTACTCTCGGTGTTGGCGGTGGTGTTATCGTTATCCCGGCGCTGGTCTTCCTTTTCGGATTTAGCCAACACGATGCCCAAGGTACAACATTGGCATTTATGCTTCCTCCCGTTACTATTTTGGCCACCTGGAACTACTGGAAAAACGGGAATGTAAACTGGCGCTATGCGCTGATTTTATCGCTTACATTTTTAATAGGTGCTTTTATCGGGTCGAAGCTCGCTGTTGAGATTCCGGACAAAGTGCTGAAGAAGATGTTTGGACTGCTGCTCCTTTTCTTTGCTCTAAAAATGATTTTCTCAAAATAAAAAACCCCGCAATCGCGGGGTTCCTCATTTTTGAATAAATATAGTTACAAAAATTCATCGCCAAACGAAACGCCCATCTTACGGGCTTTTGCAATAAGTGGATGTTCGGGGTCAACTAACCGAAGCTTATCACTTATCTCTTCCAATGGTACAGTTGTCAGTTCATTGTTTCTTACGGCCACCATTGTTCCAAACTTACCGTTTGCAATACAATCTGCTGCAAAAGCACCATAGCGCGTTGCCAAAATACGGTCCATCGGGGTCGGGCTACCACCACGTTGAATGTATCCAAGTACAGTTTCCCGAGTTTCAATACCTGTATAGGTTTGTATCGCCTCGGCCAGGTGACGTGCTGCAGAAGTCTCTTTCGGATGGTTAATCCCCTCAGCAACCACAACTATCGAATAGGGTTTTTTACTTTCGTAACGATCCTCAATTTTTTTACAAACCGAGCGAATATTGTATTCCAGTTCCGGAAGCAAAATAATATCACCTCCACCGGCCATCCCTGCATATAATGCAATCCATCCGGCATGGTGTCCCATCACTTCGATAATCATTACTCGCTGATGCGAGTTAGCTGTTGTATGTAAACGGTCGATAGCCTCAGTGGCAATATTTAGTGCCGAATCAAAACCGAAGGTAACATCAGTACCCCAAACATCGTTATCGATTGTTTTAGGAATACCAATCACATTCAATCCTTCTTTGTATAAACGGTTGGCTGTTTTCATCGTGCCGTTACCGCCAATACAAACCACTGCGTCAAGCTCCAACTCTTGATAATTTTGTTTAATCAGCTCAGGTTTATCACTATCTCCCTCCTTCACAATCTTGTAAGGCTTTTCACGGGAAGTACCCAATATCGTTCCACCCAAAGTCAGGATTCCAGACAAATTACTCTCTTTTAATTCGACGTAGTCTTTTTCAATCAGCCCGGAATAACCGGCATTAAAACCGATCACTTCCATTCCGTAATTAACGATCGCTGTTTTCCCTACTCCTCTTATGGCCGCATTTAATCCGGGGCAATCGCCTCCGGCCGTTAAAATCCCAATGCGTTTAGCTTTTTTAGAGCTCATATTTACAATTTAGGTTTAACTTGATGTGATAATTTTCTCCGAATTTAATAAATCTAATCGCCAATCAAGCTCAAATTCCCTAACAATTTCAGATTTTATGAATTAAGAAACAATAAGGAATTATTACGAAAGGCATTCTTTAAACAAGCAACAGCTTGCCACACAATCAGGTTTTATTTAATTTGAAAAAAAACGAAAAAAGAAACCGAAAGCAATTTTCAATGAATTTGTAACTAACAATAAAACGCACCAACCTTATCAACAATGACCGCCACCAACTTACTCCAAATATCAGCAAGCGAAATGAAGGAGACCTTCCTCGAAATTCTTAAGCGCGAAAATTTCAATACAGAAAATGCCTCTCGTTGTGCTGAACTGTTTACACAAAACAGTCTAGAGGGGATCAATTCGCATGGGGTAAATCGCTTTGCTCGTTTCATCAAGGCAATACGCAAGGGATATATTAACCCTCAAGCCTCGCCCACATTAATTCACGCAGCTGGTGCATTGGAACAATGGAACGGCAACCTGGGACCGGGACCGCTTAACGCCTTCCATGCTTCGAATCGAGCGATGGAACTTGCCGAAAAACTTGGAATTGGACTTGTAAGTCTGGCACAAACCAACCATTGGATGAGAGGAGGAACTTACGGATTACATTGTGCAGAAAAAGGCTTTGCATTCATGGGATGGACCAATACAATCGCAAACCTTCCACCGTGGGGATCAGCCGAAAACAAATTAGGAAACAACCCGATTGTTTTTGCCGTGCCCTATCATGACGAAGTCATTCTATTGGATATGGCAATGTCTCAGTATTCCTTTGGAAAACTGAAAAATGAACAAGCGCTCGGCAACGAACTTTCGCAAGCAGGAGGCTACACCGCTGAAGGAGAACTAACCAACAATCCGGCAGAGATTTTAAATGGAGGCAGAGCCCTTCCGATCGGTTTTTGGAAAGGCGCTGCCCTATCGTTATTACTCGATCTGTTTGCTACGATTCTGTCGGGCGGGCTTTCCACTGAGGGAGTAACACGCCAAAACGGTGAAGAATACGGAATCTCTCAAATCTTCATCGCCATCAACTTGAAGAAGCTTAATAACTACCCTGCTATAAATAAAGCAATCGCCGACATCATCCAGGATTACCTTTCAGCTAAACCCTTGTCAACTGATCATCCTATTCATTTCCCAGGACAAAACAGGGCAAAGATTGCAGCAAACCATCTGCAAAATGGCATTCCTGTTCATGCGAATGTCTGGAATGAGATTCTTGCGCTTTGAAATCACGGTTCATACTGCTGCACAATACTTCCTGTTAACCGTAGCAAACTGGTATGCACATCAATGAACTGGTAAACCGCCTGCAACTCACTCAGTGCAACATTCAAATAAAGATTCTGCACATCGCGGAAATTGAATGAATTGATGCTTCCATTTTGAAACTTCTCACGGCTAATCTGAAGGTTAAGCTTTGCTGCTTCCAAATTTTCTCGTGCAACACTCAACAACTCCTTTCTCACCTGGTAGGATTCGAACGTATTTTTCAACTGATTATTCAATTCATGGATCACTTGTTGCAAGTCAACCTCGCCGGATTGTTGATCTATTTGTGCAATTTTTAAGGCCCGTTTTTTTTGACCTCCACCATAAAGATTAAAACTCAAGGTGAAATTGCCATAGAAGTTATTCATATTACTCCAGCTAACACCTTGGTTTTCGTAATCTTTCCCGGTTCTTGTAGCAGTTGCACCTCCGGCAAAGCTCAGCGTCGGGTAGAAATCACTTTTCGCCAAAGCTACGGCATTATTCAACAAATTCTGATTAACGTACTGATTCTTCAGGTTCTTGTTATTTGTCAACATATCCCGCTTCAAATCATCCAATTGATATTCAACGGGCATTGCCTCAAAGGCATCCGTCAATTCACATTCATCAAGCGAGTCATTAGCCATCAGAAACAACAAATCGCGCATCGCATTTTTGTAATTGACCTTTTGCAGTAAAAACGAAGACCGATCTTCAAGAAAGGCATTCTGAGCCTGTAACACCTCGTAGGTAACAGCCGAGCCAATCTCACGCTGCAATTTTGCTTTATCGTATAAATCTGACGACAACTGCATTAATTCATCATATACATTCAGCTTCTCTTTTTCCAGTAAAACCGAGAAATAAGCCAAAATAACCGACTGAATTGTACTTTCGATCATCACTCCCGTATTTTGATTCGACAGTAACTCCAGCTCATTCAGCCGACGTTTATTTAAGCTCACGGCAAAACCATCAAACAAGGTCCAGCTCACACTTGCCGTTCCGGAATACTGATTCTGCAAATAATTGTCGTTCTCGTTGATGTTATAAGCAGTTCCCAACTCGCCCGATAAGTTCACATAAGGGTAACGACCGGCAGCACCCCAGCTGTTTCGCGTTTCCGAAATCAACTGATCGTTTCGCTGAATCTCTAAATCGAAATTATTTTCAAGCGAAACCTGAATTGCATCGGTAAGGCTAAGTTTTTGCTGCCCGCTTGAAATGAGATTCAACTGCAGCAGGCATATCAATAGTATTAAATATTTCATTTTCGGATAATTCTTAATTAGGTTATGCTTTCAGCTTGTCATCTTCTTTTTCCGCATTCCTTCGCCGGAAATTGATATAGGCTATTTCTACTTCCTCGCGAGAAAACTCGCGCCCATGATATAGCTTCCGCACAACTCGTCTAACGTCATTCAACACCAGGATCAGAGCAGGGAAAAACAATAAAATGAACAGTGTTCCGAAAGCCACTCCATAGACCAACGAAATTGCCATTGGAATCAGGAACTGAGCCTGAAAACTGGTTTCCAACACCAACGGGAATAAGCCTGCAGATGTGGTTAGAGTGGTCAAAATAATTGGTCTCAAACGCGATTTCCCAGCCTCCAAAATAGCATCCTTCACTTTAAAGCCCTCCTCAATCAACGAATTGAACTTGGAAAGCATAACAACCGAGTCGTTAATAACAACACCTGATAATGCAACAATTCCCCACAAGCTCAAAATTGAAACCGGTTTCCCGTGGATACCATGCCCCCAAATTGCACCCAAAATAGAAATCGGGATCATGACAAGAATAATCAGAGGCTGCTCAAACGACCTAAAATTGATCATCAGTATAAACACGATGGCGAGAAAAGCCATTGGAAACAAAACCGCAATATCCT
This sequence comes from Sunxiuqinia sp., assembly GCA_003246935.1. GTDB lineage: Bacteria > Bacteroidota > Bacteroidia > Bacteroidales > Prolixibacteraceae > Mangrovibacterium. The sequence goes on from QKCF01000223.1 coordinate 29,401, forward strand.
TCATATTACGCTGACTTTCCTTTTGCTGTCCCTGATATTCGACATGAACACCCGGAAATTCGAGATTCAAATCAGGAATAATCTCTGCCTTTATCTGATCCAATATTTCAGTGACTGATGCATCCGGATCAGTCAAATCTGCATTGACCCGAATCTCACGACGACCATTAAAACGCTGAATATTAACCGGTCCCCGCATCATTTCATAATCCACTAACTCGATCAACGGATATTCTCCGGAAGAAGCCTTCAACTTCATCAGCTCCAGCTGGCCGATCCGTTCCCTGTCTTCTGCCGGATATCGCACCCAAACCCGAAGCTCATCGCGCCCAACCTGTAACCGTTGTGCTTGTCCGCCATAAAATCCCTGACGCACCTGCTCGGCAACCGTCCCTTCATTAAAGCCCAACATATAGGCTTTCGGTTTTAACTTCAGGCGAATTTCCTGTTTACCCAACGCATTGGTATTAACTACATCCTTCAACTGTGGCAGCTGCACTAATCGATTGATTAGGTAAGCCTGTGCCAGCTCCAGTTCTTCCGGAACCCGCGATTGCAAGCCAATGGAAACCGGATCACCAAAACGTCCCCTGGCACCAATCGTGTACTTGACAGCTTCGGGGACCGGTCCGATTTTTTCGCGCACCCGGTTTATAATTTCATATGAGCTGATTTCAGTTTCTTCAGAGTTACGTGGAGAAACAAATACATTCCCGGTATGTGTTCCTGACTCATCCCCGTCGAAGCCACGTCCCAAGTTAACCGTGCAATATTCAATAATATCGACCGTATCGTTGTAATCCCTTTTCATGTCTTCATTTACCGCCCAAACAGCATCCTCAAAGCGCTCCAAATAAGCAATAGTCTGCTGCTCGCCCGAGCCAGGAGTGAAAGCGATATTTATATTGAATGAGTCAAACTCCATTCGGGGGAAAAACGTCGTTTTGATAACCTGTCCGCCAATCATCCCAAATGTAATAACGATCATTGCGACAGGAATAAAAATCGCAATGTAACGCCATTCAATGACAAGCTTCAGCACTCGGTCGTAGGCATAGTTTCTTAACCATGTAAAAAAGCGCTCGGTATATTTTTTGATTCCCTTTGGTTCCCGCATCAACTTTGCCGGATTCAACACGTGTTCGTTACCAATGTGGGCCGGAAGAACAAAGAATGATTCAAACAGGGAAAAGATCAAACTCGCCACTACAATGAAGGCCATTTCATACATCATTTCCATATTGCCGGAAATAAAGAACAAAGGAGAAAAAGCGACAACTGTTGTTAACACTGACGTTATTACCGCCGGAATTACCTCAACCGTTCCGTCGACTGCTGCATGTATCGGGTGTTTACCTCTCTCAAAATGCTGAAAGATATTTTCACCAATCACAATACCATCGTCAACCAAAATACCAATCACAAGGATCATCCCGAAGAGTGAGATCATGTTAATTGTGATACCCGCCAGGTTGGCAACAATAAACATAGCTAAGAAGGATGACGGAATCCCCCAAGCGACCCAGAATGCCAAGCGAAAGCTCAACATCAGCGCAAGCAGAATGACCACCAATATCAGCCCCTGCCCTCCGTTCTCCAAAAGTAAGTCCAAACGGCTCTTCAACAAGTCGATAAACGAGCGGGTAATAACCAGCTTTACTCCGTCAGTCTTCTCATTGAATTTCCTGACATAATCCTGAATATAGTCGTCGATATCGCCCAAATCCTCAGAGATCAGCTTCGATACAGAAATACTAATCACCGGATTTCCTTTTTCGAGCGCTTTGTTTGGCGAAATATCGTTAAATTTCTTCTTTACTATAGCTACATCACGAATTCGAATTACGCTACCATCGGTATTTGCCTTCAGAATTATCTCTCCAATTTTATTTGGATCGGCACTGCGCGAGCGCAAACGAATGAGCATTTCCTCGTTATCCGAT
>QKCF01000123.1 GCA_003246935.1 Sunxiuqinia sp.
TTCAGTCTTCTCCCAAAGAGGATAAAGATTGCTGAAAATAGTGATTGAGACACCCCCAAATAATAGACTGTGCTTTCCATATTACAAATCTAAAATTTTTTTCAAGGAGCAAATTAATTACGATCTACAAAATGAAATCAAGTCGAAAATTGAAATTTCCTGTTCCAGATTCAATCCAAACAATCTATAATACACCAGTTTGAATCTCAAAAAACACTTACCAATCCAGCCTACAGAGCTATTCTCTATGTACATACAGTCTCTAAACAACAATTGTCATATCTCCTGAATAATTGCGCATCATCTCATCAAATTCAAAACAGTTCGTCCTTTTATCTTTCCCTGAAGCATTAATTCAATCTTCTGTTGTAGTTCCTCAAGTCTAATTTCGCAGCATGTGTCTTCTAATCGATTTGGTTTCCATTCATCTGCAAGCATTTCCCACACTTTAGTCCGGTATTTCATAGGATAGTTTTGTGAATCAATACCGACAAGTGTAACACCTCTCAGAATAAACGGGAAAACGGTTAAATCAAGTTTCGGAGATGCAACATTACCACAACAAGTCACGACTCCCATCGAACCGGTTGATTTAATGATGTTTTCTAAAATTATGCCACCAACTGTATCAACTGCTCCAGCAAAGAAAGGTTTTAACAATGGTTTTTTATCAAAATTTTCAATCTCACTTCGCAATATTATTTCGGTTGCACCTAGGTTAATCAAATAGTCCTGTTCAGTCTCCTTGCCGGTTATTGCAGCCACAGAATATCCCAATTTGCTTAATAAAAATGCACCAACTCCTCCTGTAGCTCCTGAAACCACAATTTTTCCATCTTCCGGTTTTACCAATTCAGTTAGTCTTAAAACAGACATTCCTGCTGTTAATCCAGCTGTCCCGTATATCATTGCTTCTTTCATTGTCAATTTCTCAGGCAACTTTACTGCCCATTCCGATGGAACTTGAATATACTCAGCAAATCCACCGTTAGTATTCATTCCTAAATCATAGCTGGTAACAATTACTTTATCACCAACTTTAAGGATTTCACTAGTTGTTTCTTCAACTACCCCAACAGCATCGATACCAGGAGTATGCGGATATTTTTTCGTAACCCCCTTGTTCCCCGACGCGGATAAAGCATCTTTATAGTTTAGCGAACTATAGTACACTTTGACCAGTATTTCATCTTCCTGTAATAAGCCAAATTGCATTTCCTTTACTTCCCCAACATAGCTCCCATTTTTTTCTTCAACACGGAATGCCCGAAATGTAGAGTTGCTCTGTTTCATCTTCTGTCTCCTATTTTTACTTATTTTTGTACAAATATCAGAACAAATTAACTCCCCACCAACAACTTACAAAATATTACCTTACGAACATTTAGTTCCATTTTTAGTATTTTCAAGACTTTAAGCGAGAGAAAAAAATGAAAAAAAGTTATTGCCCGATTGATACATTTATAAATGTGATCAAAGGAAAACGAAAAGGAACGATCATTCTGCACCTTTATCAAGGAGATAAAAGATATTCTGAATTAGTTAAATTATTACCTGATATCAGCGAACGAATGCTGACTAAACAATTGAAAGAATTAGAAGTGGACGGAATAATCAGTCGAACTGTTTTTCCTGAAGTTCCACCTAGAGTTGAATATAGTTTGACAAATCTTGGAAAAGAAATTCATCCCGTTTTAAAGGGAATGTTTAAAGGTGGAATCCTTTTCGAAAAATCAATTGATGATTTTGAGGAATAAATCCTACCTATTATTTTACTAAAATGCCTCCTATTCACGTCCAACAAAATTAATTAAGAGACAACACTGAAAAATTTATCCCGAGATAGTAGTCTAATGTGGATTTATTTTTCAATACCGTTCCGCTATCTCTAAAACCAACGATATTGTGGATTTCTGATTTAAATGTATTAATACACCCGCAGGAAGCTCCGAACGTAAATTTTCTCCCAAGTCGTCTCTCAAAAAGTAGTCCTGTTCGTAATTCTGTCATATTTAAACGGGCTTGGTTAACCGTATAACCGCCCGTAGTCTGATAGAAAAACATCGGTCCTCCCAATTCATTGACAATTGACAGTGCATTTTTAGCCGTCAATTCTTTCCGCAAACTTAACCGATAAGGAAGATTTGCAGAAAGGTCAAGTCTTAAAGCAGTGAAAGTATGCTCGTAACTCACTAACCCAAATACAGGTATTTTTACCGTTGGGCTGGCAATTATCGCTATACCAATAGATAGACTTGTATTAGCATTGCTCTTCAAATTTATGAGCCCAACTCCGACAATAGCGTGTTGAGACTGCGAAAAATCCGAATCAAAAAGACTACTAAAATTTACCCGATAAATGATCCGCTTTTTGAATAGCTTAGATCTCATTGTAAAGCCTGCCACAACACCTAAACTAGTCTGACTCAACTCGTCTTCAAAAATGATATACCCAGGATAAAAACTCTCGATTTTCTTTAACTCTGTTCGTTGATTCAATGCGCTTCCAACTAAATCAATCGACTTATTTTTCCATTTAATCACAGGGAAACTCATTTGAATCGAGTTTCTAATCAGTTCTGCATCGCCTGTAAAATACGGTGATCCATCTAACCGCGAATCGATTCGGTGCTGGGGAATGAACTCTGAAGAAACTAAGACAGAGCGCAAAGACGGATTTTTCAAAGTCATCCTTTCCCAATAAGCTCGTTCCATGGCCTCAGGATCAATCTTACCGGAAGAGATTGATTGTGCAGCCGCTGGCATTTGAACCATTATTAAAACACACAAGACTTCAAAAAAAAATATTATCAAAAACCGTTTATTTAAGAACATTTGCTGTATTTATTAAATAAAAGCAGCTATAAAACCTGCGTCCAGAAATTATAGCTGCGTAAACCAAAATTTATTTTCAATAATCTAACGTAAATACTAATCTTCAAATTGAATTTTCGGTTTATTCAAGACCCCCATCTTTTGTTGAATTCTTTTTACCATATAGAAAACCACAGGAACGATAATCATTGAGAGAATCATAGAAACGGTAAGGCCTCCGATCAGCGTCCAGCCGATACCATTCTTCCATTCCGCCCCCTCACTTTGAGAAAAAGCCAAAGGAATCAAACCGATAATCATGGAAACGTTGGTCATTAAGATCGGGCGAAAACGCAATTCTACTGCTTCAGAAATTGCAGCAACCATTTCTTTACCATTACTCATCAATTCGTTTGCAAAGTCTACAATCAAAATAGCGTTTTTGGCAACCAGTCCGACAAGCATAACCATACCTAAAATTGAAAAAATATTCAACGTCAGATTTGCTAAAGCAAGTGCCCAAATCGCACCAGTAATTGACAATGGAATGGAGAACATGACTACGAATGGATCTGCCCAGCTATTATATAGGACCACCATTATCAGGTAAATTGAAATAATTGCGGCCAAGAATGCAAGCCCAAGGTCAGAAAACGATTCGGCCATCAACTTAGTCAGTTTTGAGGTCGTTACTTTTGTTGATTTAGGAGCCCTCAGCATACTCAACTTTTCTTCGAACTCAGACTGCACCGTTCCTTGTGACACACCTATAATCTGACTAGTCAACTGAACAGAAGGAGAACGGTTGTAACGTTCTAAATTGGATGGACCGGTGCTTTCATTCACCTCAGCAAACTGTGATAACTTAATCAACTTCCCTGTACTCATAGATACAAAAGAAATGTTTTCAAGATCGCTTTTAGTGCGGCGATCCGCCTCATTAAGCTGGATGTTGATGTCATATTCCTCTTCCCCGTCCCTAAATTTATTGTCTGTATTTCCGGCAAATGAAGTTCTCAAAACCCCTCCAACCATTGCCAGATTTAAACCCAGCTTGGTCATTTTATCGCGATCAACCACAATGTTATATTCCGGATTGGCCAAATCAACACTTAATTCGGTTTCAACAGTTCCATCAATTGACTTGAGTGCTTGCAGCACGTCTTTTGAATAAGACATCACGCTATCAATATCATGACCAACAACGTAGTATTTTAACGGTACATCTTCACTCCCCATCAAGTTTACAGCAACTGCCTTGATTTTAGCGCCAATGATCATTTCCTCTAATTTGGAGCGGATTTTTCGAGCGAAAATATTGGTAGAAATGTCCCGTTGATCCAAGGGAACCATATTCACACTAATTTCGGTGTAGTATGGTGTCGCCGAAGTTGTAATGATACCGGATTTCTTACCAATAGTCGCATAAACCATATCAACCTCCGGCTGTTTCATCAAAAAATCTTCAACCTGACGTGTTGTATTGTTGTTCTCGGCCAAACTAATATCATGCGGGAATTCGAGTCGTAACATGAAAGAGCCGCGGTCACCTGCCGATGCAAACTCAGCTCCGATAAATCCAGCAGGGAACAGCATGAATGTTCCGAAGAATAGGAATGAAGCACCAAGAATTGTGATGAATTTGTTCTTCAACGACCAAAGCATCGCTCGATGAATAGAAGCATTGAATCTATCAATACCGCTTTCAAAAATTGCTAAAAGCTTGCCCAAAAGGTTAGTTTTTGGGGTCGCTAGTTTTGCCCATTTGGAAGTCATCCAAGGTACCAGCGTAAAGGAAACCAACAAACTGAGTAACATTGAAACGACAATGGTCACTGCATATTCACGAAGAATATCACCTACGATACCGGTTACAAATGCAATAGGAAGAAATACCGCGACCAATACTAAAGTAATCGCGGTTACTGTCATACCAAGCTCTTTTACGGCGAAATAGGAAGCCTGAATCCTATCTTTCCCCATCTCCATGTGGCGGTAAATATTCTCGATAACCACAATTGCATCATCGACCAGCGAGCCAACAACAAGAGAAAGGGAAGTCAAGCTGATTAAGTCAAAAGAGAACCCGAACAAGTACATTGCCGTGAAAGTTGAAATCAAAGAGGTCGGGATAGCTACCAATACAAAAATCGAATTTCTCATACTGTGCAGGAAGACCAGCATAATCAAGGAAACAAGCACGATTGCTAAAATCAAATCGTGCATGACTGCATCGGCTGCAGCAATTGTGAACCGAGATTGATCATCTGCCGTGGTAAATTTAAGATTATCGGTCGCATAAGATGCTTCCAGCTCAGCGAATTTTTTCCGCACCAGTTTGGCGACTTCAACAGAGTTCGCGTCTTTCTGTTTGCTAATCTCAATACCAATTGTCTCGGCTCCATCAAGACGGGTAATCTTTTCCGGATCTTTAAGACCGTCGTAAATATCAGCAATATCACCCAATTTTATCACAACTCCTGTTTCAGAACCACCAACAATAATATCTTTTAATTCCTGAATTGTCCTGATTTTCCCTGATAAGCGAATAGTCATTTCATTCGCGTTGGTTTTCAGCTTACCAGTGGGAAGTTCCATATTGGCATACTCAATCATCTTTGAGACTTCGAGTAAGTTAAGATTGGCAGCCTCCATTTTTTGGGGATCTATCATAATTTTAATTTCACGTTCCAATCCACCAGCCAGTTCAACCCTTGAAACCCCTTGAATACTTGCTAGCTCTGGCTTTATCTGTTTATCAACGAATTGGAAAAACTCAGTTTCAGGCAGGTCTGATTTTACTCCGGCCACAAATATTGGAAGGGCACTCAAATCGAATTTTTCGATGGAAGGAGTCCTAATTTCTTTAGGCAGAGTGGCTACGATGCTGTTGATTTTTTGCGTTGCTTCTTGAACAGCTACATCAACGTTCGCATCCAAAGCCAAAGAGAGCGTAATGATGGACAGGTTCTCAATCGAACTGGACTCAATTTCTTCAATTCCACTCAACGAAGCAACGGCATCTTCAATGGGGATCGTTACCGATTGCTGTACTTCGTTGGGCCCTGCACCTGGATATACAGTTGAAACAACCACTGTTGCTGTTGTAATCTCAGGCATTAGAGCATACTTTATTTTTGTAGCCGAAAATAAACCTAGAAGAATCAATATCGTGAACAATACAATAGGTACTGTGCTTCTTTTTATGGATGTGCTTACAAGTTTCATCTATTCTATTTTTAATTTTAAAGGTCCGTTGCAAACAGGCCGATTAATCCACGATTTTAACTTTCGCACCATTAAAAATGCTGTAATTTCCTTCTGTCACGATCTGATTTCCAGACTCCAAACCTTCCGTTATCTCAATTTGATTATTCACAATCCCCCCGGTTACGACAGCCTTTAGAACAGCAACTCCGTCTTCAATCATGAAAACTGAAGCGTCTTTTAGAGAACCATTGATCGCATTTCTAGGAATATATATGTTTGGAGTACTATTTACCAAGGTCAGCGTAGCTGTAACAAACATACCAGCCTTTAGCAGGTTCTTTTGGTCATTGATGATTGTAATATCGGCATCGAAGGTATTTCCGAAACCCGCCTTCTTCCCGATATAGCTGATTTGGCCTTCAAATTCTGTATTCGAGTAAACAGATGTAGTAATTTTAACCTTCTGACCTAATTGAATATGTTGGTAGTCCTGTTCGGAAACTGATATATTAAGCTTCAGTTTTTGGGGATCAATGATGTTACAAATCTGAGCGTTTCTGGAAATATATTGTCCTTTTTCGATAAAGTCATTCTCAATGAATCCATTAACTGGAGCCTTAATCCTGGTGTCGTCATATTGCCGCTTTGCTGAAATGTAGTTGGCTTCCGCTGATTCGTAATTTAGCTTAATCTCTTCAAGCTTCTGACTTGTCACCGCGTTTTGTTCATGAAGCTTAGTAAAGCGGTCGACTTCTCTTTTGAGTTGTTCGTAAGCTGCTTTGCTTGCCGATAGTTGAGCTGCTAATAGCTCATCGTCAACTTGGGCAATGACATCACCTTTAGCAACGAAATTACCCTTTTCTTTGTAGATTTCTTTGATTATTCCCTGAGTCTCTGCAAGTACGTCCAAATCCGTTATCGATCGCAAAAAACCATTGATCTGCAGCCCCTTTTCCATCGTTCCCGATTGAACGGTCATAGCTTTTACAGGATAAAAGCTCCCAGTTTGAGTTGCCAATTCAGTTACTTTAGCAGTTTCCGCTTTATTGGATTTCAGTTGAAAAAACACCAATACACAAATCAGTATTGTAACAAGGAGGTAAAGCGTTTTCTTTATAATATTT
>QKCF01000377.1 GCA_003246935.1 Sunxiuqinia sp.
CCTAAGTCGGATGATCTCTTTCTCTGCAATCAGGGCTTCTCTTTGGTACTGTTTCATTTGGGCGCGATATTTCTGCAACTGAACCAGTCGTTCTTTTCGCTTCGAGATCTGAATTCGGAAGTAGACGAACCAGCTGATTAAGGACACCAGAATGATTCCGAGCAAGGTGGATATCGTGTAAGCCATGTTCGTGCGGTACCACGGAGGCAAAATACGGAATGTGTAACTGCCAATGTTACTTTCTGTCATCGCGTTTGTTCTGGCTTTCACTTTGAATGTGTATTCACCTTCGTGTAAGTTCATAAATTCGCAGGATGAAGATTGCGTCCATGGAGACCACTCAGTACTGTAGTCTTCGAGCAAGTAGCTGAATTCCATGTTTCCGGCATTTCGGTAGTCAGGACAACTATAAGTGAAACGTAGGTTGTTTCCTTTGTATGCATATGCTGAAATCAGCTTATTATTGGGATGGGGTTCGGCGTAAGGGAATTGTGTGTTCCCGGTTGTAACATCGAGAACCTCCCTGATGTAAATTTCAGGAAGGGTTTCGTTGTTAGCTGTGTAATTGGGCGTGTAATGCGCTAGTCCGTCCTCCAGCGCTATAAACGTATCGTGGAGGTCGGCCACGTAGATATTTTCAAATCCCGAAATCATTTGTCCCGCAAGTTTTTCAAATGGAGAGCTTACCCTTGAGTAGACCCCGTCTTCCTGAAGTCGTAAAACACCGGGTCCTTCATCTGAGGTATACCATAGATTTTTGTAAGGATCTTCGACGATATAGTTCACGTTAATCTTGTCGTTGAATAGTTCGTTATAGTCCGCTGACGGAACGAAGTAATCTTCTTCTTTGTCGTAAGTATATATGCCTTCGGGTGTTGTGTAGATAAGCTCATTGGATACTTGCATTAGGTTGATGAAGTTGTCGGAGGGGAGACCATTTTTTGAATTGTAATAGCTGTAGCTGAGTACTTTGTCGCAATCTTCGCTTAGCTTAATTTTAAATACGCCTTTGTATCCGTGACTCATCCATATGTTTCCATCTTTGTCTTCGGTTAGCAGACGCGATGATTCGTAAAATCCTGGGATTTGCTTCACAAACTGCCACGAATGTTTGTCCTCTGTTTTTGAGAAGAGTGTTAATCCTGCATAATTTCCGCCGATTAAATAGTTGGGCTTTTCTTTCAGGTCGAGGAAAATCCAGGCTCCGTCAATATCTGAGATCCGAGTTGCCGTTTCTCCATCGATAATGAACGTGCCGGTGTTGTGCCCACATAAGAGGACGTTCTGATGTACGCCAAGATACCACGTTTGTCCAACCGTGCCCGGTACCAGACTAAATGCTTCCGGTTGGGTGCTGATCTTTTCGGGCCAGTCTTTTACGAATAATCCATGGTTGGTTCCTACGTAGAGTTTGCCTTTGTAGATGATGGAAGTGTAAACCGCACCAAGCCCCTCAGGATTGTATATGTAGGTTAGCGGCGAATTGATTTCCACGTAGTCGATGCCGTTGTCAAGGCCAAGCCACAAGTTCTCATTTTGATCGGTGCCCATACTCAGAATGGTATTATTTTGCAGGCCTTTTTTCTTGTTGATGTGTTGGATGATTTTGCCTCGATCATCGGTTATCAACAGTCCATTCTGAATGGTGCCAAAAGCAAAATAGGAGTTATTGAGTTTGGTTGCAGAGAAGATTTGATTTTCGATCAGGAAACTATTGGCTTCATTTTCCCAGGGAGTCAGCTTTTCTTCGCCATATTCGAAAACCCCGTTATTAGCGGTTCCTATCAGCACTTTCGTATCGCTCATTGGTAGAATTGACCAAACCTGCTTGCCAACTAAATCGTCTGTGCCTTTTAGCTTAACCAGCTGCCTTTGTCGGTATTCCATTAGCCCTTCCACTTCGTCCTGAATCCAAAGCCTCCCATTTATATAGAACGAGAACCGAATTCGGTTTTTGAGTGGTATTTCGATTAACCGGTCGTCGCGGTAAACGAACAGGTGTGTGTATGATTGAAAGATCACACCCATGTCGGTGATGTGGATTCTCCAGATTTCATCAAAATTTTTCTGATCCTCTTTGAGCTTATCGCTTAGGGAATGGTAGGTTAACAGGCCGTTTTCATCGGGGAACATATAGCCGAATTCGTTTTGTTGGCCGATGTATATCCGGTCGTCCTTGTCGATTTTAATGCTCCGAACAATTGAGGGGTGTGGAAGCTCGTAAAGCACCCAGTGCGAACCATCGTATTCCAGCAATCCGTAGTTGTTGGCAAAGTACAGAAAATTCTTACTGTCTTTGTCGATTTGCCAGTCTTGGGATCCTGCCCGGTAATCCTGTCTTTTGAAATTTCGGATCTCGGGAATCCCGATGTCTTTTAGCTGTCCTAACGCAAAAAATGACAGGGTAATCAGAAAATTGGTCAGAATTAGATGTTTAATGCGCATATAACAAATATATCAATCTATTTTTTTTGCCAGAACCAACGAGTTAAAATAAATTGGTACCTTAGATTACTCAACCAGCAAAATCTGAGACAATGAAAACCGGCTTAATTGGCGCAATGCGCGAAGAAATTCAGTTACTCGAGCATGATATTGAAAACCTCGAAATCCACGAACATGGGGTTCGTAAATTTTACGAGGGGACGATTGGCGGCAATGAAGTGGTGATGTGCCTTTCTGGTTGGGGAAAAGTTGCTGCAGCCTCTACAGCAACAAGTTTGATTAATTTGTTTAACGTCGATCAGCTTGTATTTATAGGGATGGCGGGTTCGCTAAACCTGAATTTATCGATTGGTGATATTGTTGTTGCCGATCAGTTGGTTCAGCACGATGTTGATCTGAGTAAGCTGGATGGATTTGGCACATTGAAGCCACCTTTCCACAAAAAGTTTCGTTTTCAGGTCCGTGCTGGAGCGCAAAGAAGAGCACTGGAAGCAGTGAAGCAGTTTGTTTATAATCTGCATGACAAGAAATATCCGGGTATCAACCCCGAATATTTACCCAAAATTCATATTGGCGGTATTGGTACTGGCGATCAGTTTATTGCATCGCATAAAGGAAAAGAGCGCATCCATGAGCACTTTCCGCAGTTGCTGTGTACCGAGATGGAGGGTGGAGCCATAGCTCAGGTTGCCGAAGATTATGGTGTTCCCTGCTCTGTTATCCGCATAATTTCTGATAATGCTGATGAAGAAGCTCATAATTCTTTTGAGCGCTTCCTTTTTGAAGATATTAGCAAGATCTCTGTTGAGATCGCTCGCCTGATGTTTGTTTAAAAGTTGAAGCTTAGCCCTGCATTCCAGCTCATTCCACTGCCATAATGTGCCAGGTTTTGTGTAAATGCTCCCGGTGTGTTGATGTTGGTGTAAATGGCATTGATATATTCACTTTGCAGTAAGTTTTGGACTTCTCCAAATACACTTATCGAACGTTTATTGCGAAACTGGTGATAGTAGTTTAGGCCGGCACCAACTCGGTCGAATGAAGGTAGCTTGATTTGCACCGGTGTATCAGTGTTATCGAAGTTATGCACAAGCATTGGTGTGTAGCTCTTAAACGAACGATAATAATTGATGTTGATTTCAAGACCCTTTAGTATGTTGAATTCATTTTTAGCATAAATACTGATTGGCGGGCAGTTGTCGGTGTTGTATCCTTTGAGCTGCATTTGCGATTGGCTGAGCAATTCATTGGTATCGTCGTAAATTGAAGCTATTGCGGCTTTTTCGTAAGTCCATTTTCCGTAAGAGGCCGACAGGTACAGGTTGTGGCGGCGGAAATAGGTAATTTGGCTGTTAAATTCCACTCCTCGGTGGAATTGTTCCAGACCGGAAATAACTGCAAATGATTCTCCCTTGTTAAGCATTAATCGCTGGATGTCGGTTCGGTTTTGCTGGTACATGGCGTAACCGCGCAATGAGATGAAGAAACGACCCGAATTAAGGACATAGGCCAGGTCTCCCGAATATAAGTTTCGATTTTTAACCAATGTATTTTCCCAGTTGTTTGTGGCAGGGAAGAGTACATCGAATCGGGTTGGACTGCTGGTTGCGCCGGTGTTCAAGCGAAAAGAATTGTACTCGTTTAAGCGGAAGGTGATGCCTGTACCAATGCGCCAACCAAGTTTGTTAATTGCATCCGATTCGCGGTGTGAGTCTGTTGCAAGGTAGGAAAAATCATCTTTCCGTTTTTGACCTTTAACGAACAAAGCCGATTCCAGATAGCCGAAAGCTCGGTTGCCCGTATGTTCCAGTTTTAAACTAAAACCGGCTTTGCGAATTTCCGCACGGTAGCTTTGGTCAACTTGATCTGCTTTCTTTGTTTTCGGGAAAAATCCGGAAGCTAAGAGGCTTTCTATGGTTTTCGGAGTGGCATTTATGTCGGCAAAGCTCGAGAAATCGGCAGCTCCAAGCAAGTCGTTTAGCGTTCCGAAATGATCGGCTGCATAGCTTTCAAAATCTACGCTGATAAAACCTTGTGTTTGCTTATTAAATTCGTGAATGAACTGAGATTGGATTCCCCAGCGTGTAGATTTCGTTACTGCTGCTAATATCGAAATCCCCTCGGTCTCTGAGTTCGTTTGTCCGTTGTTATAGTTTGTAATTGCTTCAAAATCGATCAATCCGGTTCCCGTTGTTGGTATCTGGTAAGGATTGTACGTGTCCATCATTCCTTTCGGGTAAGTTTGTGCACTGTTGGATAGTTCAGCATAGATTTGGCTTACGAGTCGGGTGTGTACCCGCATATGCCAATGGTGTGTTAGGACGGCTAGGTTTGTTATGCCGAAATTGCTGTTCCAACCCAATTCCTTGTTATCCAGAAACCCCCAGTCGTTATTGTGCTCAATGCCATAAGTGGCAATTCTTGAAATTGTATCAGGTCTGGTTCTGAGGTCTGCTTGCCAGGTTTTCATCGTGTTTGTAAACAGGATGCTGTGCATGTGGCTAAATTCTTTATACAGGTTGAAAAGGAGCCCGTATGATTGAAATCCGGTGAAATCCGCAATTCCGTCTCCAGACGTTCTGTCCAGTTTTAGCGTG
>QKCF01000439.1 GCA_003246935.1 Sunxiuqinia sp.
AGCCGCTTCCATCCTATCTATAAACTCACGCAGCTGCCACCAACTCCGGTGACGGTTTTGCAAAGTGCCCGCGATATTGCCGTGGCCGAGGGGCTGCATCATGTCTACATTGGCAATGTTCCCGGCTTGGGAGCCGAAAACACGAACTGTCCCAATTGTCATAAGCTTGTTGTGGAGCGTAAAGGCTACCACATTATTCAAAATCATTTGAAAGGCGGGCATTGCGAATTTTGTGATACCCCTGTTTCTGGCGTTTGGTAACACGGTATGTTTATCAGCTGATTGTTGTCGCAGAAATCAGAAACGCAAAAACTCAAATTTACCATTGGTTTTTGCTTTTAAGCAACCACGACAGTCAAAAATAGCCTTTATTGAACAATAAACCTTCATTGTAGATAAGAGAAATGAAATTGTAAACAGGAGAAATGCTATTGTAGATTTAAAATGTTCCATTGTAAATAAGAGAAATCAAATTACTTATAAGTAATGCCGCATTGTTGGTCGTTAAAATCTTATTGTAGACCTGAATTTTCTTATTACCAACCGTTAGAAATCAATTGTAAACGTTTGTTGAGGCCCCTTAAACGAGCGATTTTCTTTTCCGGGGAATAATTTCGGGAAAACATGGAATATCTGTATTTTTAGAAACAGGAGGTGCCTAAACTATGAAAAGTGAACTTGTTGATGCTTTAAAATTGAAAATGCGGCCTGTTGCTGTTATCCTGAGTGACGCTAAACCGGAAGATGGTCTTCACTTTAAAGATAACCGGATGGGCGGTTGTGTTGCAGCGATGATGGTTGCTGCCAGTAAAAAGAACCGTGTGGCTTTCTTCGACAGGAATTCATACAGTTGCCCGGGCGGAGGAACCGGTTTAGGTTTTGGCGACAGGTATGGCAATTTCCCCATCGATTGTTTACTTTCTACCGGTAATAAGGAAATGGCTGCCCAAATGGGGACTGCAGGATCGATTATGGAGGAAGGTGAACGATTTTACAAGAATCCTGAATTGGCCAGAAGTTGGGTTAACTCGGTGCCAATGACCGATGTCGCTGCCGAGTATGTTGTATTTAAACCTTGGGATTTACTGGCGGAGGACGACAAACCCGAGATGATCATCTTCTTTGTTAACCCGGATCAGTTATCGGCTCTGGTGGTGATGGCTGATTATAATCGCGGAGTAAGCAACAGCGTTATCGCTCCTTTTTGTGCAGCTTGTCAATCCATTCTTTTTGGCTACGAGGAAGCAAAGAAAGAAAAACCACGCGGCATTATCGGCTTTTTCGATATTGCAGTTCGTTCGCATGTCGACCGGGATATTCTGACTTTTACTGCTCCATACGCTTTGTATGAGGAGATGGAAGGCAACGTGGAAGATAGTTTCCTGAACAAACATGCATGGGAAAAACTACAGGAACGGCAGTAATTACTTTCAGTTTTTTACATGATCTGGTAACGCATAATTAGTCGTTTCCCGCCTTCGCCTGCTTTTTCAAAACCCAGCCTTTCGAAGATTTGAGGCACGCCACTAAAGATACTTGCGGAGGAAACCCGTCCTTCGTCAACGATGGTAGGATAGGCTTCTATTAGGGTACCGCCATTTTCCTTGACATATTCGAGGGCGGCTTTAATTAAATTGGATGTCAGGCCCATTCCGCGGAAGTTTCGGTCAATGTAAAAGCAGGTGATCGACCAAACGGGCTGCTCGTCGATAGGTTTGAGGGTACGCGAATTTTCCAAACGTTTGTATTTGTCGTGGGGAGCAACAGCTATCCAGCCGCAGACTTCTCCTTGGGGCGAAAAGGCCAGCAAACCCAATTTCTCGCCTTCAATAACCAGTTGGCGAATTGCTTTGCGGTTATTCTCGCCGCGTCCGGCACTGTATTCTTTGGTGTTTTGTTTCCACCACATACACCAACAGCCATCGCAGGCGCCATTGGGCTCAAACAGTTGCACAAACGCATGCCAGCTTTCTTTTACCAGGGGGCGAAAGGTGTAATTGTCGATGTGGTAGTCCATTTTGTATGCTTTTTATTCATTTGTATTTGGCTGACAATAGGTTCATCGTTTGTCAGTAGGTTGAAAACAGCAATTCCATCCCAATAGCAGGGCAGGAGCGTTGAAAGCTGCGTTCTAAACATATGAACAGATCAATGGATGATTGGGTTCGGAGGAAACAGCCCCGTTAATTGGTAAAACCTGCTGATTTTCAATTTACAAATAAACGGTTATCTTTGCGCGCTCAAAAAAATAGTTGGCAGTTAACTTGCCGCCCATTCAAAATCAACAAGATGAGTATCGAAAAAGCATTGAAAGAACGCAGTGGTTCGGTTTGCGAACTTTGCGGCAATACGGAAGGCTTGACTGTATATGCACTTCCTCCGGTAACCGAAAATAACAGCGACAAATGTGTGTTGGTGTGTTCAACATGTAACAGCCAGATTGAAGATCCGGAAAACATGGATGCCAATCACTGGCGTTGTTTGAACGACAGCATGTGGAGCACTGTTTCTGCCGTTCAGGTGTTGGCGTGGAGATTATTAACCCAACTGAAGCAATTCGATTTGCTGGATATGATGTACCTGGATGAGGAAGCTTTAGCCTGGGCGAAGTCAGGTTTGGTTGAAGGAGAAGCTAAGCATAAGGATAGCAACGGTGTGCAGCTTTTGGCAGGGGATACTGTTGTGCTGATTAAAGATTTGAACGTGAAAGGTGCCGGCTTTACAGCAAAGCGTGGAACATCGGTTCGAAATATTTCTCTTGTGAAAGACAATGTAGAGCATATTGAAGGGAAAGTAAACGGCCAGCAAATCGTGATACTGACACAGTACGTAAAAAAGTCGAACTAAAAGACCAACTTTTTATAGCAATTCAAAAGGCAGATGAAGAGGCTTTCTTCATCTGCCTTTTTTTGTTTGAAGTATTGAGACCAGTCAGTCATGATCCAGCATTGGATTTAGCATGTGCTGAACCTATTTAAAATCAGGTCGTAAACTGAATTAGTGATTTATCTGAATTCACCTTTCCACGCATTAAGCAGACCTCAATTTTAAGGTAAAGCAGTTTTAATCTTAAATGCATGAATCATGAAAAACAAGAACAAGTCGGTCTTGTATTGCTGTGTTTTCATTATTGGCGCAATGCTTTTAACGATGCTGAATACAAGTTGCGACACGGTTGGAACAGATGAAATGGTGGCTGGAAATCAGGAAGAATTAGCACTGAAAAGCAAGTCTTTTTTGCCTGAGTTCCCGGGTGCCGGAGAATTCGTAGCTGGTTTCACAAATCCGTACCTGGCATTTGAAACCGGAAAAATATTTCACTATGAAGGTGAAACGGAGGATGGTACAGAAACAATAGTTGTGACGGTAACCGATGAGACAAAGGAGATACTCGGCGTGACGGCGACTGTTGTTAGCGATATTGCCTACCTCGATGGCGAGATGGTTGAAAAAACAGAAGATTGGTATGCCGAAGATGTAGATGGCAATGTATGGTACTTTGGAGAATACAGCGAAGAATATGAAGATGGTGAATTAGTTGGTACCGGAGGCTCGTGGGAAGCAGGAGTGGACGGTGCAATGCCCGGGGTGTTGATGTATGCAAATCCTAAGATGGGAATGAAGTATCAGCAGGAATATTACGAAGATGAAGCGGAAGATATGGCGATGGTAATCAATTTAGATAAGACCGTTGAAATTGAATTCGGAACCTTTGACGGGTGTTTGGAGACGATGGAATGGAGTCCCGTCGAACCGGGAGCAAGAGAACACAAATTTTATAAAGCGGGAGTAGGCCTGGTTCAGGAGTTGCAACCCATGGGAGGACGAATAACAGTTGACCTGGTAGCAGTAGACATGCCTTAAGAAATCAAAAAAGGCTCCGATCGGAGCCTTTTCTTATTAACTAAACTATTGAATTGTCAGTACGGTAATTGCTACTACCCAACTACCCTAATTTCAGGAGATTTCTAAATAAACTTTTCGCGTTTCTGCAAATTAAATAATCCATACAAAATAAAAACAACGGCTCCTGTTGTCAGGAAAATCCGGTTTTTGAGTGTGATCCCTTCCCAAACCAGTTCACTCATGTTATTCGGAACATTGAATGGATTCAGAAAAATATTCCACATTGTACGCTCTGTAATGTTTTGCAAAAACAGTGCCAAAACTCCAAGGATGACCATCACAACTGCCGTACCGTTCCCGTTTTTGATGATTGTTGAGAACATGAAGGCCATACTTCCGAGGAAAAAGACCGGGAACATGATCTGGAATGTCATCTCTATCAGACTGATGGGAGTCAGAAAGATGTAGCTGAGTACCGCAAATCCAAACAAAATGATGGATACCAGTACAAAGACTAATACTAAGCGAACAAGCCATACTTTGTATCGGTAATCGGGAATTCCGAAAAGGATTTCGAGGATCCCTGCGTCTACGTCATTCTGTATACCAAAGGTCATCGGGTAGAAAATGAGCAGAATTGCCGGAAAAATGAGGATGCCGTAAACATACTCCTCGTCGGCCGATGCTCCGTTCAGCACGCCCATGATTGCGATAAAGATGTAGAACGCCAGTGCGGACAGCATGAACCAAATAAAACGTCCGGCAAAGACGATGCGGAAATTGTATTTGATCATGCTTCCAATCAGGTTGGTCGTATTCTTTATTTTTCGTTTTTCCATTATTTCAAGTCTTTAATCAAACACAAATAAGCATCTTCCAACATCGGTTTCACTTCAATGGCATCAGGTGCAGGTTTTTCTTTAGCCAGGATGCGTACCCTGATCTTGTCTTCAACCCGCATGTGGTGAACAACCATTTGCTTATTCGGCATTTTGTCGAATTCGGAAGCAGGAACATCGTATTGCCAAACCAGCTTTTCAGCCAGGTCGACCATATTCATCGGTGTTCCGTGGTATTTAACCCGTCCGCGGATAATAACAGCAACCTGGTTACATGAGCTGGCGATATCTTCGATAATGTGAGTCGAGAAAATAACGATCCGTTCACGACTCAACTCAACCAGCAGGTTCCGGA
>QKCF01000247.1 GCA_003246935.1 Sunxiuqinia sp.
AGATCCCTCCCGGTCGAAACTGATATCGACCACAGGTCCAATTACCTGAACGACTTTACCAATATTCTGATTCATGCTTATATTAGTTTATTTCCTGTGCGTCGGGAAATTACAAAAACCACCTTAATCCACCAAGCTTATTAAGTCTTAATATTTTATAGGCGAATTTCACCGGGCGACAACAGCATTTTTAATGTTCTCGTTTCATTATTGACTGAGCTAGCAACAAAAGATCAGTCTTTTTGCTTTCATCCAGCGATATGTTTTTCAGCGACTCGACCGCTTTGTCGTAATATGCTGTAATTGCATTTTCCGAGATGGTTTTTACCTCGGTATTTTCGTAAATCTTCTTAACGGCAGCGATCTTCTTATCCTGGTCAAAAGTTTCTTTATTTAACCAGCTCATCAATACTTCTTTATCTCCGCTTTTTGCCCGATCCAGTGCGTTAATCAGCAAAAATGTCTTTTTGTTGGCAATGATGTCTCCACCGATACGTTTCCCAAATTTTTCCTGATCGGCGTAAACATCCAACAGGTCGTCCTGTAGCTGAAAGGCCAGGCCCAAATTGATACCGAAATCATAAATGAGCGCTGCATCTTTGGCAGTTGCATTGGCAGCTAATGCTCCCATTTTGAAACTACATGCCAGCAGGACTGCCGTTTTTAAACGAATCATTTTCAGGTATTCGTCAACGGTAACATCCCGACGGTTTTCAAAATCCATATCATACTGTTGTCCTTCGCATACCTCGATGGCTGTTTCAGTGAACAGGCTCAAAATCTCGGACTGTTTCTCGAGTTTTGTTTTTAGCAGGTAGCGATAGGCCATAATTGACATGGCGTCGCCCGAAAGAATAGCGATATTTTCGTTGTATTTTTTGTGGACAGAAGGCTTATTGCGTCGCATGTCCGCATTGTCCATAATATCGTCGTGCAATAGTGTGAAATTGTGAAAGATTTCAACCGCTAGAGCTGTGTTCATGGCATCTTCCGCTTTGCCCCCGAAAAGTTCAGCAGCTAAAAGCACCATGACCGGGCGCAACCTTTTGCCCCCCATGTTCAGGGTGTAATCAATGGGTTGGTATAAGTTAAAAGGTGCTGTTTGACCAATGGATTTGGCCTCGATATCAAGATAATTGACTAATTGATTTTGTAATGATTTAACCCGCTCCATTGTCCGTTGTTGTTTGTTAGCCGTTTGTTATTCTTCGTTTGTTGTTTTGTCGGTGTGTTCCTCAATTTCGAGTTCATCGAGTTCAATATCTTCTTCTTCGTTAAAAATTTGAAGAAGAGGTTCGCGGAAGGATCGTGTTGTTGTCATTCGTTCTAACCCGATTAATAAGCTCGGTAGAAGGATCAGATTTGAAGTAATTGCGACCAGCAATGTTAGTGAAACCAACACCCCCAATGCTGCGGTACCTCCGAATTGAGAGATACTGTATACACCAAAACCGAAGAAAAGAACAACGAAAGTATACATCATACTTACACCCGTTTCGCTCAGTGCCAGACGAACCGATTTTTGGATGTTCCATCCTGTATGCGACAGCTCTTGCCTGTATTTCGCCAGAAAGTGAATGGTGTTGTCAACTGAAATACCAAACGCGATACTGAATACCAAAATGGTAGATGCTTTAATCGGGATCCCGGTGAAGCCCATAATCGCTGCAGTAAAAACTAGTGGCAGGATATTCGGAATCAATGACATGATGACCATTCGCCAAGAATAGAACATGATGGCCATAAAGGCAGAGATTAGGAAAATTGCCAGGGCCAAACTTGAAAACAGGTTCTTTACCAGGTATTGCGTTCCTTTAAAGAAGGTGATGCTCGAACCTGTGACTGTGACATCGTATTTATCCTGAGGGAAAATTGAGTCTACCTCCATCTTGAAATCACCGTACAGCTGCTCCATTCGCTTTGTACCAACATCCTTCATCCGGATGCTCACTCGGGTGATTTGTTGTGTGCTGTCGATAAAGGAGTGCAGTGAGCCAATTCCTGAATTTGTGTTTTCGGTCGCATTCTTGGCGTATGCCAGGATGAAGTTGCGTTCGTTGTTGTTCGGTATGGTGTAATATTTTTCCTTGCCGTTGTAGAATGCTTGTTTGGCAAATTTTAAAATATTCAACAGCGATAATGACGGAGAAAGTTCATCATATGCTTCCAGTCGGTTTTCCAGTTTATCAATCAATTTAAATGTTTGGAGGTTCATTGCACCGTTAGGCTTCTTGGTGTCCACAATGATTTCCAGAGGCATGATGCCGTCTACGTGTTTTTCGAAAAATTTCAGATCTTTGTATATAACATCGCTTTCAGGAATGTCGTCAACCATATAGCCCGAGCTTTTAATAAGCGTAATTCCGTAGAGGCCCACAAGCAAAACCAGAAATGCAGAAAAATAAACCCATTTAATATGGTGGTAAGTCAGTTCTACTAGCTGGTCGATAATGCGGCGAATTGTTTTGTTATCGAGATGCTGAATGTGTTTCTCTTTTGGCGGAGCCAGGAAGCTGGAGATTGAAGGAATCATCAGGATCGAAAGTAAAAACAGCCCCATGATATTCAGCGAAGCAACCAAACCAAACTGGCGTAAAATTTCACTGTTGGTAATCACAAAGGTTGCAAAACCGGATGCAGTCGTCAGGTTCGTAAGGAAAGTCGCATTTCCTATTTTAATGATAACCCGCTGTAATGCTTTGATCTTATTCCCGTGCGACCGAAATTCGTGATGATATTTATTCAGCATGTAGATGCTGTTCGGAATACCAATGACAATGAGTAGAGACGGGATCATACCTGTAAGCAAGGTGATTTTGTACCCTAACAAGCTCATCGTACCAATTGCCCAGATGACGCCGGTCAATACAATTGCAACGGGAATGAGTACTGCTTTAAATGAGCGGAAAAATAAGAAAAGTACAAGGATACATAACCCCATGGCAAGAGCCGAGAACAGATAGATCTCTTTCTTAATCCGGATCGAATTAATAACCCGGATATAGGGGAGTCCCGAATAGTGTAGCTGTAGCCCTGTTTCCTTGGTGAATTGATCGCAACGCTCCTTGATGTCCAAAATCAGTTGTTCACGGAGTTTGGAGTGCATTTTGTCTTTGTTGACGGTGATGCCCAGGACGTAAGCGTTGCCTGTCTCATTATATAATAGTCCCTTGTAAAACGTAAGCGACTTGAATACCTTTGCTAAGCTGTCGAGTTCTGCTTGTGACGCTAATTCTTTCGGGAATATTTGTTTGACTTCAAACTTTTTCGCGACTGTGTTTTTATCTAAATCGTAAGCATTGGATACCGAAATCAGATTTTCAACACCATCAATTGTTTTCAGGTCCTCATTGAGTTCCTGCCACCTTCTGAAATGGATCAGTTCGAAAAACTGAGGATCTTCTATACCAACAACAACAAGGTTACCTTCTTCTCCAAATATGCTCTTGAATTTTTGGTAATTTTCGTAAGCCGGGTCTTTTTTAGGTAGAAGCGGTGCAGATTCATACGACATTTCAACGCGCGTTGCTTGAAATGCCATGAATACGGTTATTAAGGCAAGTATTGTTAATACGGCAACTCTGTTTCTAAGGATTATTCTTGAGAGGCTCACCCACATAATAGAATTCTTCAAAAAAATGTTGTGCGAAAGTAGTCAATAAAATTCGGAATATGAAAGAATGCATCCTTCAGCTTTTTGAATCTTTAACAAAGTGTTGATGTGGTTGAAAATGAGCGCAAAAATGATCTTTTTATCTTTTTTGATTTGTATTTGGACTCCTATTCGGGTGATAGGCGAAACTGTTAATCGCTTAACTTTTTTAACGGCGAATTCGTATTTCTTAGTGAAAAACCTAAAGTCAGAAGCCATGAAAAAATATTTTTATTTGGTGGCCACACCCGAGTCGCTGATTGTTTCCCATTTGGCACCTGTTGATTTTGGGAACTATTTGGCAGTGGGAACCAAAAAGCAAATTCGCGGACAGGCAATCTTCTTCGAAATTAATCCCGATAAAACAAGCATCCATCAGGATTATGTGAATGTGAAGATGAAGCCCTATGAGGATGATGAGCCGAAACGCTCGGTATTTCTATCCATTTACAGGGTGTTTGAGAAGACGCCACTCGAAGCTTTACGAAGCTTATACCTGGTTACAGACGACGGACGAGTATTGGAGTTACAAGCTCACGACTACATTGGAAATAATCACGACCCAATTCACTTATATCAGCAATTGGCGCCCATCACGACCCGAGTTGCCAGCAAGTTGGGTCCGGTTGATTTTA
This sequence comes from Sunxiuqinia sp., assembly GCA_003246935.1. Lineage (GTDB taxonomy): Bacteria > Bacteroidota > Bacteroidia > Bacteroidales > Prolixibacteraceae > Mangrovibacterium. Next base: position 4,288 of record QKCF01000247.1, read on the forward strand.
TTCGCTTGTTGACGGATCTAACAAAACCAGTGTCTGCACCTAAAATTTTTCTGTGTGACCTAATCTTGAATGAGTTGATGAACGATCCCTATGCTCCGCTTCATAACTTGCCTTATCCGAGTCCGGATCATCTGCGCGATTGTTTAATTACACTTAAAGAGTCCCCCGGAAGGCAAACAAAAACAGTTCTACGCTATATGAGCGGGGATGTTCCCTATAGGACTATTAAAACCGGATTTTTTATCGGTGATCATGCCCATTATTTATTTTATCCGTTCCCATCGATCAAAGATTTGGAAGGGAAATATTATGCATGGTGGAGATCTGCTTTAACACGCCATTTTTAGGGTGTTTGCTTAATTGTCTTGAGCTGTGCTAGATAGCGCGGTTGGGGCGTTTCTGCTTCAATTATGGGGTAGATATTTATTCGATTTTTGAGCAAAAATTCTTTGAAAAAGTTTTTTGTTTTCAAAAATGCTCTTATTTTTGCATCGCTTTTGGAAACAAGGGCATCAGTTCTATGAACGAAATATTCCCCAATAGCTCAGTTGGTTAGAGCGGCGGACTGTTAATCCGTAGGTCGTAGGTTCAAGTCCTACTTGGGGAGCTAAAAGCCGGTTAGAGATGATCGGCTTTTTACTTTCTAAAAGAGTGAAGAGGAGTTGTAATTTTTACGAAAACTCAACTTTTGTTTTTTGAAATTCAAAAAAAGCTTTTAGATTTGCACTCGCCTTTGAAACAAAGATAAATATTCCCCAATAGCTCAGTTGGTTAGAGCGGCGGACTGTTAATCCGTAGGTCGTAGGTTCAAGTCCTACTTGGGGAGCTGAAAAGCCGATCAGTGATGGTCGGCTTTTTTTATGCTTTTTAATTTGATCAAACCCCTCCCGATTTCTTTTCGTATAGCTCAGTATTGGTTTACTATCATTTCTTCCATCTGAGCTGCATGTCTGAAAATTTTGTTCATAAAATTGAAGAAGTTGTTCTTCGAAATCTATCCAATGAAAAGTTTGGAGTGCTTGATTTAGCGGGCGAAGTTGGACTTAGTCGATCGCAGGCCTTGCGTAAGATTAAGGCTTCTACCGGGAAGTCAGTGAATCAATTTATTCGAGAAATCAGGTTGGGTGAAGCGTGTAAAATGTTGCACGATGACGACTTGACGGTTTCTGAAATTGCATATAACGTAGGGTTTAGCAGTCCCTCTTATTTTAATAAATGCTTCCTCGACCAATTTGGAATTACGCCGGGTGAGTACAAAAAGCGAATTGAAGAAGGTGGCGCGTCAGAATTGCCAAGCCAACGGGCACAGTCAAAATGGTGGCGTAGAAAGCCCATTTGGAGTGCCTTGTTCTTGTTGGTTGTTATTTTAGCGATTTACTTGGTGCTGGCTTTTTCGGGGAATAAACCAAGAGATGCTAAGGAATCGATAGCTGTATTGCCTTTTCAGTTTCTATCTGAAAATCAGGATAAAGAATATTTGGCAGATGGAATAACCGAGGCCATAACTTTTGAGCTGTATAAAAATGATGAGATAAGGGTTATCTCCAGGGGGTCGGCAATGAAATATAAAGATGAGCAAAAGCTTTATCCGCAAATTGCACGTGAGTTGAATGTAGATCTCCTGCTGGAGGGCTCGGTGATTTATGATGAAGACAGTTTGCGTGTTGTTGTTCAATTAATCGATCCTTTACCCAAAGAGGATCATGTTTGGGCAGGCGCTTATGATCAGGATTCGGGTAATGTGTTACAGTTGATTAGCCGGGTTTCGAGTGAAATTGCGGGCGAGATTTCAAAGATCACAGGCAAGCCAATGATGGCTGCTGAAGAGCCTGAAATTTCAACTGAAGCGTACGATTTGTATTTGCGGGGCAGACACTTATTAAATACACAGAAAATAAGATATTCCTCCATGCTCAAGGGAATTAGTTATTTGAATGGTGCGATTGAACTGGCACCAGATTTTGCTTCAGCATATGTT
>QKCF01000368.1 GCA_003246935.1 Sunxiuqinia sp.
TTAAATCCAATCAGATCACTGGTTGGATTTTCTTTTTAAATCAAGTGCCAAGAAATCTGTTCTCCGGAATCATAAAGAAAGCTTTATTTTTAGAGAGCTAATTCAAGTCAAATCCATCAATCTCAATTTCAGACCATGAAGTACACTCACTTACTTTTATTTTCGGTCCTTACATTATTAACATCACTTGCCTCAGGCCAAATAACCAACGAACAAATTGGCATGTACACCAAGGGATTCTTGTCGAAAAAAGATGTATATGTGAAGTGTGACATTGAGATGACTCAGGAGCAGTTGCTCAAGGTATTCCTGAAAGATCCCAATATGGACAAATACACCAAAACACTGGCCGTAAATTACATGTTCGGAAAAGTTCTCAGTTCGACTACCGGTGTTTTAATCGCGCTGCCTGTAATTGAATCGCTACACGACAACAGCTCACCAAACTGGAATCTGGCTTATATCGGAGCCGGCTGCCTTGTCGCTTCCATTCCATTCAAACTAACATTCAAGAAGAAAGCCAGACAAGCCGTTGCCTACTACAACAGCGGCTACCGCGAACGCGACGGCCTCAGCTTCAAAATTGAACCCGGATTACAAAATGTTGGCTTAGTGATGAATTTCTAACGACCTGATCAACGAATGATCCTTAAGTAACACAAGTTAGCGGCATTATAGGCGGTGAAATTGCCCCTTTCGTCATCACCGGCAGTTTTTATACCTTTGGCTACACATAAAAACTAAGAATCGACATGACAACATACAAAAAAACCAATTGGCGCCCTGGCACTATGGTCTACCCGGTTCCGGCAGTTTTAGTGAGTTGCGGCGAAACTCCTGAGGAATACAATCTGCTTACAATTGCATGGACTGGAACCATTTGCAGCGATCCACCCATGTGCTATATTTCGGTACGCCCTTCGCGTCACAGCTACGAAATCATCAAAAGAACAGGCGAATATGTGATTAACCTCACAACTGAAGAGCTCGCCCGTGCTACCGACTGGTGCGGTGTTAAATCGGGAGCCAAAGTGAATAAGTGGAAAGAAATGGGCCTCACACCTGCCCCTGCCTCCGTTGTAAAAGCACCGATATTGGCCGAAGCACCAATTTCGATTGAATGCAAGGTGAAGGATATTGTGAACCTTGGTACACATGATATGTTTATCTCGGAAGTAGTGAACGTCATTGCTGACGAACGATACCTCGACCCCGAAACCGGAGCTTTCAGCTTGAAACAATCCGATCCGATTTGCTATGTGCATGGACACTATTTCAAAGTGGGTGAACAGATTGGAAAATTCGGCTGGTCGGTCGAGAAAAAGAAGAACAAGAAATAACACCAAGAAATTCAAGGAAACAGCTATGGAAGCAACAGATACTAGCAAAAATCCATTATTGGCACCGTTCAACACTTTACACGATACGGCGCCATTTTCGAAAATAAAAAACGAACATTATTTGCCTGCCTTCAAAGAAGCCATCGCACAAGCAAAAGCCGAAATCCAAGCGGTAATTGATAATCCGGCTCAACCGGCTTTTGCCAATACCGTTGAAGCGATGGAGGTAACCGGCGAGCGCCTAAGCATTATCCGCGGTGTCTTTTTCAACCTGAACTCGGCCGAAACCAACGATGAAATGCAAAAAATCGCGCAGGAAGTTGCACCAATGCTTTCAGAATTCGGGAACGACATCAGTTTGAATGAAGACCTCTTTGCACGCGTCAAAGCCGTTTACGAGCAGAAAGATCAACTGGAACTAACTACAGAACAGCAAACATTACTGGACAACAGCTATCAAAGTTTTGTTCGTAATGGAGCAAACCTGAATGCTGAGGACAAGGAAACTTACCGTAAGATTACTTCGGAATTGAGCAAACTGGGACTGCAGTTTCAACAGAATGTACTGGCTGAAACCAATGCCTTTGAGCTCCACCTGACTGACGAGGCGGAACTGGCTGGACTTCCTGATTTTGTGCGCGAAGCAGCAGCTTTGACAGCCAAGCAAAAGAAAAAAGAAGGTTGGATCTTCACCCTGCAACATCCGAGCTTCATCCCGTTCATGAAATACAGCGAACGTCGCGATTTACGCGAGAAGCTGTTCCGTGCATCGTCGCGCAAAGGAAACCAGGGCAACGAATACGACAACAAGGAAATCATCACCAGAATACTGGAGCTGAAGCTTCAAAAAGCCAAGCTTCTGGGTTATAAAACCCACGCCGACTTCAAACTGGAGCGCCGCATGGCGGAAACACCGGGTAAGGTGGCCACTTTCCTGGATGAGCTTCACCAAGCTTCGAAACCTTTTGCTCAGGAAGACTTGGGCGAAGTGCAAAAGTTTGCCAACGAAGCCGGTTTTGAAGGCACCATTGAACGCTGGGACTGGTCTTTTTACTCCGAAAAACTAAAGAACGCCCGATATGGCTTCAATGAAGAAGAAGTAAAACCTTACTTTAAACTGGAGAATGTAGCTAAAGGGATTTTCGATTTGGCGAAACAACTCTACAAACTGGAGTTTAAGGAAAACTCAACCATAGAGGTTTATCACCCGGATGTTAAAGCTTACGAAGTTTACAACGACAAGGGAGAATTCATTGCCGTATTCTACATGGATTTCTTTCCGCGCGAAAGTAAACGTTCCGGCGCCTGGATGACCGATTATCGTTCGCAATATGTGACAAAGGGCGAGAATAAACGTCCGCACATCAGTATTGTGTGCAATTTCACAAAACCAACGGAGACAAAACCTTCGTTGCTCACCTTCGACGAAGTAACCACATTCCTGCACGAGTTTGGACACGCCTTACACGGCATGCTTAGCCAATGCCAATATGCCAGCACATCGGGAACGAACGTGTATTGGGATTTCGTGGAATTACCATCGCAGATGCATGAAAACTGGGCCTATGAAAAAGAATGGCTCGACCAATTCGCCGTACACTTTGAAACAGGAGAGAAACTACCCGAGGAACTGATCCTCAAAATTGTGGCAGCTAAAAACTTCCAGGCCGGCTACTTCTCCGAACGTCAGTTGAGCTTTGGCCTGTTGGATATGGCTTACCACACCCAGGAAGAACCACTTTCAGAATCGGTTGCGGAATTCGAAGCCAAGGCTATGAAGCCAACAGAACTGCTAAAACCAGTTGACGGTTCATTGATGAGTACAGCCTTCTCGCACATTTTTGCAGGAGGTTACGATGCCGGCTATTACAGCTACAAATGGGCCGAAGTACTGGATGCTGATGCCTATTCGGTGTTCCAGAAAAACGGAATCTTTGATCAGGCAACTGCTGACTCTTTCCGCACAAACATCCTTGAAAAAGGCGGCAGCGAGCATCCGATGATTTTGTACAAACGCTTCAGAGGTCAGGAACCTACAGTAGACGCACTACTGGAACGTAGTGGCTTAAAGAAATAGACCAAATTCTACTTAACATACAGGAAGGTCGGTTCGAAATTCGGATCGACCTTTTCATTATCTGAAAACGAAAAAGGCAAACACCACTGTGCTTACCTTTTTAAACCTTTTCTCTCTGTGTATGTATGAAAAAAACTCTGTTTTCTGTTTTCACTTCATGGCTTTGAGGAAAACTCTGATGAATAACCAACAACTACTGTGCCAAATAATAGAAATAGATTACTGTTTAAATCTTTTTTAGAATTATTTAGAAAAAAGACTACCGACTTCAACATAACTTCCTGATAAAAAAGAGCAAGTGCCTCTGCACTTGCCCTCTAACCTTTTCTCTCTGTGTATGTATGAAAAAACTCTGTTTCCTGTTTTCGCTTCATGGCTTTGAGGAAAACTCTAATGGTTTAGATCAACTACTATGCCAAAAGAGCGAAAAAATCACAAACGAGCTCTGCTTTAAGAATTATTAAGAAATACGTGCCGTTTTCAATCTTAAATGGATACTTGAAGCCTAAATCTTCCGTTTTCTTATAGCCTATTCTGGAGTTAAACCCGATATAAAGAGAGAGACATGAAAACAAAAGAGACTACAATCCAGCCTTTTATCAAAATAGTTGTTCTAATAATCATTTTGGCCTCGCCAATGCAAAGTGAGGCTATTCAATGGCCACAGCTGTTTAAAAAGAAAGCCAAACAAAAAACAGAAAAAACAGATATGGCCACAATTGATGGTCGCGTTACAGAAGAAGATTTTCAGGAACCACTCGAAAAAACACTTGTTCAGTTAAAAGGTACCGGGATTTACACGGTTACAAACCGCTTTGGCTACTATCGCATGAAACTGCCACCCGCTGACTTCATGGTGGAAGCCATTCATCCGGGGATCTACAGCGAATTCTACAACATGTCCACATACGACGGAATTTATACCCCAATGGGCGCTGTTCGGCTTGAGCCGGTTTCTGTGGGCCGTAAAGAACAACGTGATATTGCGTCTCGTGTCGACATCGCCAAACATCCTTCCGCAACACACAATACTTCTGCATTTGATTTACTGAAGCAAGCTGGCTCAGTTGAATTCAACAACCTCTTCACTAGCGAACCATCAGTTTACCTGATGGAAAATGGCGGAGCATACGGAAGCTCTGAAATCCGGGTTCGAGGCTTTGCTACCGATCAAAACCAAGTGATTTTTAGCGGCATTAGCTTGAATAACCCGGAAACAGGCAGAATGAACACAGCACTTTATCCGGGGATGAACGATTGGGCAAGCGAGGTTCAATTTACAAGCGGAGTAGCCTCGGGCAAGCAAAGCGAGCTCGGACAAACAGGCCTGATCAATATCCTCCCTTTCATGCCACGCAAGAAATTTGGCGTCAATGTAACCGGGGCAATGGGAATGAATGGCTATCTGAAAACGGCAGCCACGGTTCATTCCGGCTATAGTGACCGTAAATTAGCCTTCACGCTAAAACTGGACAGAACGTCTGGAGACGGAATTGCGGATTTCACCGGATTTCAATCATACGGGCTCCTTTTCAACCTGTATAAAGAATTTAGCCACATGCACAGCATCCTGTTTACAAACACGATGAAAACCTGGCAAGC
>QKCF01000389.1 GCA_003246935.1 Sunxiuqinia sp.
GAATAGTCGATCAGAGCTGCTTCGTGCAGATTGATATAAAGTCCATTGTCGCTTTTCAACATTAATGCTGTTTGTACACAAGTTGGCCCTGCCAATTTTTGGGACTCATTGGGAGTGAATGCTTCCTGCATCAAGCCGCGAATCTCTGATAGTTTTGATTTGTGATAGGTGTATTCCTGGGTGTCGTAATCGCCCGGAATCCACCAAGCGGTTAGGTCGCCGGTCATTGCAAACTGTGTTTTTTCTTCTTTAATAACGAAGTAAGAGAGATTGGGCTGTTCCGGAAATTCGTAACGGAAGCCTAATCCGTCGTCGAACAGGCGAAAACGAACAATAATCGTGCGGTCGGTAGAGGGTTGTTTCAGGGTAACAGCCATTTCGTTGTAGTGGTTTCGAATGCTTTTTTCTTCTCCCCAAACCGGCTCCCATGTTTCGTCGAAGCTGGAACGATCCACCTTATCCATAACAAATCCATCCAGTAGATCCGCTTCATTCTTCAAATCCAGCCCTAAATTACTTTCTTTAATCACCGGTTCATTCTTATAGAAGAGCTGGTACGTTGCATGGCCGTCTTTTACTTCAAATTCGAGTCTTTGTATCCCGTTTGGGGATTTTAATTCTTCCGCACGCCCGTAAAGGCCCAACAACACTAAAATAACGAGTACTAAATTTCTCATGTCAATTTCGTTAATGATCTTTTATTCTGTTTTGATTAATTTTTCCTGATAGGTTTGTATGCCATTGCTGATGCGCAGCATGTAAATTCCAGTTGGTAAGTTGGAAATGTCAATTTCAAGCATGTCCTTTTGCGGTTGGCTTTGTTTCAACAGCTTTCCTTGTAAGTTGAAAATCTGAAGGTTTTCGATTTCTGTGTTACTCTTAATATAAACCAGAGAACTGCTAGGATTTGGAAAAACAGCTAGTTCTGAAACTGCTTGTTGATGATCTTCAACATCGGTTGCCAGATCATCAAAGGCTGGTAATTGCTGATCGGAATATAGTCGGTATTCTCCAGGCTCTAAAGTGATTGTTTGACTGATCGCAGAGACGGTATATTCCTGCCCGGTGAAAAACTCGTACCAGGTTCCGGTTTGCGAAAAAGGCGCTGAAATGGAGGCTGAAGTCACACCGAAGTTGCCGATCAGCGTGATGTGATGTCCATCTTTTGATAGCTGTAACGATTTTGTAGCCCCAGTCAAGCTAAGGGTTTCTGTCCCCGAGGTGAAAACCGGGTATTGTTTCCGGAGTCGCAGCATGGCCGAGTAAACATCGAAAAGTTTTAGGCGGTTTGCATCGTCGAGATAATCCCATTTTACAGGTTTTTCACCTACGCGTCCGTTTTCATCGATGCTGTAATCGTATCCGAGTTCCCCAAACTGCCAAATCATCTTTGGGCCTGCCAGACTGAAGAAAAAAGCTGCGGCCATTTCATTGCGTTCCAAAGCTGTTGCAAGTTGGGTGATATCGTAGTCGCCGGATGAGTTTCCGTACTGAAGGCTTTTGAACATCAGGCGTTCCTCATCGTGGCTTTCCATATAGGCGACCAGTCCTGGTTTCGTGAATTCGCGAGCCTGGTATGACGACCACGAGAAATCAGAATTATCATTCCATCCCATGGTTGCTTCGTTGAAATTGTAGTTGCCATTTCCCCACACCATCATGCCGTTGCTGTAATTGGTCAGTTCCTTTTCTTCCGCGTTGGCGGCAAAATGCTCAAGAATAACATAAGCATCGGATTTTACCGACCAAATATGAGTAGCCATGTGTTCGAGAATGGCAATGCGTGAGGCGTCATAGGCCGAGCCGTCACCGGCGGTGTTGGTAAAACCTTTGGTAAAGTCAAAGCGGAAGCCATCCACTTTGTATTCGTTCATCCAATAGCTGGTAACTGTGTCAACAAAGGCCTGGGTGTAGGTACTCTCGTGGTTGAAGTCGGAACCCCAGGAATAGGCGGTATTTGGCGACGTTACGTTGAACCAGGGATTATCTGCAGCAGGGCGGCTGTTGGTGTCGTCCCAGTACATTTTTACCATCGGGCAACTGTTGTAGGCATGATTCAGAACCATGTCCTGGATAACGATCATCCTGCGATTATGAATCGAGTCGATCAATTCTTTCAGATCATCTTTGGTACCGTAAGCTTTGTCGGGTGCGAAATAGTAGTTCGGGTTGTAGCCCCAGCTGCTGTTGCCTTCAAACTCGCTAAATGGCATCAGCTCAATCGCATTCACTCCTAATTGTTCTAAGTACCCTAGTTTGTCGATAACGGCCTGGTAAGTTCCTTCCTCGGTAAAGTCGCGGATCAGCAACTCGTAAATCAGTAGATTTTCCTTGCTAGGCAAAGTCCACGAGCTGGTTTTCCATTCGTAAGCTGTTTGCCCGGTTTTCAGTACCGACGCCCGCCCTGAGGTTTTATCACTCGGATAAGCGATCAGGTTGGGATAGATGTCGTTCGAGATATAGCTGTCGTCGTATGGATCGCTGATTTTATCACAAAGCGGATCGCCAATACGGATGTCTCCGTCGATCCAGTATTGGTAAATATATTCTTGTTGAGGCGTCAGGTTATTGATAGTCAACCAAAAGTATTCACCATCTTTTTTCATCTGGTATTCAGTTGAAGGTGTCCAATCATTAAAATCCCCCAAAACGTAAATGTCGGTTTTGTTTGGGGCCAGCAGAACAAGTCCAACTTCTGTGTCGCTGACGTAGTTGATGCCTTGTTTGTAGCCGGCTGGCATGCTTTCTTCGCTTACGGTTGGGCTGATGAAGACATGTAGTGAATCGTATGCTGTGGTTCCGTCGGCAGTAGCAGAGGCAATAAGCCATTTCCACCCGGTTTCGGAGAATGTGGCAGTTGTTGATATTGAACTTCCGGTTGTTGTTGCCAATGTTGTTTCATCGAGCTTTAATGCCAGTTCAGCTTCGACAGATGATTCAGCTGAAACTGTAATCTTTTCATTTTGGTGAATAAGCTGAGTCGTGGGGGAGGTTAAATTAATAGCCAGGGACGATTGATAAACATTGACAAAAAGGTTGTTGGTTTGCTTGGTCCCGTCGGTAGATCGGAATACAAAGGCGAGTTGGGTAACGGTTTCATTATCTGAAACAGAATAATAGCTGTTGATGTCGGGAGTTATGATAAGCGTATAGATCCCATTTCCCTGGTAAGCTAATTGCGGTTGAATCGTGTTGTCTCCCCATGTGCCGATAACATGCTGCCATTCGGCATTTCCTTCAATCATAACACCCGTATGGGCGTACAACTCACCCTCATAATAGCCAAGTCTGCTATCTTCTGCGCTGTTGAAGGTGATGGTAACAGCTGTGTTACTCGTTGGAAAAGATGGATTCGTTGTTACCTGCGCAAAGCTGAATTGGAAAAGAAATATCAGAAAAAAAGTAAGGCTTAGTTTCATGATTTTCAGGTTTTGTGAAAAAAAAAAGCTGCCAATTCAGACCTTGGCAGCCTTTTATAAGTTTGTCAAATTAGTTATGGTGCAGCTACAGTAACTGACAATTCGTTTAAATCGAGTGTGATGACATAGGTTCCTCCTGATTTGTTTGTGAAGTTGCTATCGTCGTCACCCGCGTTTTCAAACATGTCAGCAACGGTTCCGTCGGCAAAGTATGGGAAGTTGTAGCTTGTCGGGTTCCAGTCAGCTTGCGCAAAGAAACGCCATGCTTCGCCTGAAACAAAAGTTGCTGTGGCTGTCCACACGTTTTCTTTCACGAAGGTCATTTTGATGGAAGCCCCGGTACCAGGTGTGTCCCATTCGCCAATGCCTTTGCCTGTCATATACATTACAGGTTCAGGAACTGATTCCATGGAGACAGTGAACGTTTTCAGATTGACTGTTACCCGGTAAAAGCCGGTTTCACCAACGAATTTGAAGTTGCTGTCGTCATCGATGTTATTTTCGAATAAGTTGCTGACAGTTCCCGTAGCAAAGTAAGGGTAGTTATAGCTTGTTGGGTCCCAGTTGGGTTGAGCGAAGAAACGGAATGCTTCGTTTTGGCTGAATTTCCAAACAGCCGTATAAACACTTGGTGACGAGCTTGGCACTTCAACAGCCAGTGATGTGTCCCATCCGCCGGTTGCAGCACCAATCATGTAGATTGGTGGGAACTCGGTTGCATATGGAGTAACGGTGGCCGTTTGTGTTGAACTAGCCAAATCGTCAACAGCTGTGCTTACAGATGAAACTACTCGAAAGTCGATTGAAGTCTCGGTTTCCGGGTCCAGCGCCAATTTGTTCAGTATTGCTGTATTTAGCGTAGCTGCAGTCACAGAGGTGCTTAAGCCTGTTCCGCTGTAGAGGTTGTATGGCTCGGCAAAGTCTGTTCCCGATGCCGCGATTTGCAATTGATAGGTTACCGCCAGGGCGATGTCATAGTCAGCAGCAGTCCAGCTGAAATCCAGCGCGTCGTCAGCATTGTCCATCGATAGTTCGATGGTCGGTATTTGAGCGAGCACCGGTGCGCTGGAGGTAGTGGTATCAATGGTCACCAAGTCTGTGTCCTCACATGAACTGAGTAAACCGACAACCAGTGTAATTATAAACAGATGAATGAGTTTTCTCATGTCGATTAGCTTTAAGATTAATAACCGGTTTTAATTTGACTTAAATTCGGGTTGGCGTTGATGTCGGAAGCCGGAATTGGGAACACATTGAAGCGTTCGTCGGTCGATAAGCCGTCTGCTGTTCCGCCTTTCCAGGGCCACAGGTAACTACTCCCCGTTAGCTTGCCAAAGCGGACCAAGTCGGTGCGGCGATGACATTCCCAGAAAAGTTCGCGGGCTCTTTCATCCAAAATGAAGTCCAGTGTCAGATCGCTTGCGCTGATATCGCCTGAAGAATCGCCATAGGCTCTTTCTCTGATGTCGTTGACATAATCAAGTGCAGTCGTCGCATCGCCACCAGAACCACCCCGAAGTACAGCTTCAGCATACATTAATAATGCGTCGGCGTAGCGGAACATTGGGAAGTCGGTATCCGGGAACGATAGGTTGCTGCCGGTTGCTCCGCCTGAAGTAACGTTGCGGTATTTACGAATGGCGTAACCATCGCGGAATTGGAAAATGTCTTCAATGTCATAGTTCTGACCTTCTGAGAAGAACATCGCTCTGCTGTCGGTGGCGCCACTTGGATCGTCGAATTTCTCAACTAATGCTTTTGTCGTGCGGTTACCACCCCAACCGCCATCGATACCTGATTCGCTTGCCGGCATGTCACCACCAACCGATGAGTGAATGATGAAGGTCATACCACCCCAGGTTTGAATGCTATCACCGTCCGAAATAATCGGGAAGATAATCTCATTGGTGCGCAGGTTGTTATCAGCCAAAAACAGGTTGGCATAAGTTGGTTCCAATGAATAGCCTGCTCCGATAATTTTATTCGTGTAAGTAATACACTCGGTATATTTCTGTGTGTCGATATAAACTTCTGAATTCAAATAGAGCTTTGAAAGCAACATCCAGGCAGCAGCCTTATCCACACGTCCGTATTCGTTGGTTCTTGGGTCCGGCAAAAGTGTTTCCAGATCCAACAGTTCTGTTTCGATATAATTGTAGAGTTCTTCTGCAGTTGCTTGTTCCGGGAAGAAGAACGATCCGATCTGATCTTCTTCAGTCACAAATGGTCCGGTGCCAAACATATCCAGCATGTGCCAGTAGCTTATTGCGCGAAGCATGCGGGCTTCGTTGCGGTATTCTGCATACTCACTTTTGTCGGTTGTTAATTTGATTAAGTTGTTGCAGTATGCAATTTCCAAGGTAATCCGGTAGTACATGGCTGTAACAAACTCGTTTGATGAGTTCCAGTCCATATCGTGCAGGTCGCGCAGGTTACCGTCGTTCCAGGCACAAATTGCTTCGTCGGTTGGTAATTCCTGGTGATTCCACAACAAACGCAGGTACGATGAAAAACTACCGTTGATACTGCTGATATCGGGTTCGCCATCAACGGCTGTTTGTCCACCCAATATGAAACCGGCGTAACATTTCGCTAGCAATTCTTTGTATGACTGGTCATCGGTCAATACCTTCTCTTCAGTCTGAATATCCTCGTCAATAGGCGTGGTGTTCAGATCGTTGACGCATGCTTCCTGAGCGAATAGGAGGCTCAATAGCAAGATGTCTCTAAGTCTTTTAATATATAATGATTTCATTGTAAAAGCTGGTTTAGATTAAAAATTGGCACTAAGACCGAAGGTGAATATTCTAGGACGTGGATACACATCATTGTCAATTCCACTCGGTATTTCAGGATCCAGGCCCTTGTAGTCTGTAATCACAAATACGTTTTGCACGGTTGAGTACAGTCTTAGGTTGACTTTGTCGTGAATAATTTTGTTGAAGGTGTACCCCAACGAAATATTATCCATGCGCAGGAAAGAAGCGTCTTTTACAAAATAGTCGGAATATTGCTGAGCAGTTTCAAATTGCGAGTACTTGATTTCTGACGGCATATTGGTCAGGTACTCGTTCACGGTCAGCTCTTGGTAACGGGCACCAACAATCACGTTGTTGTACACATAGTTGCCCAACGAGATTCTTCCGCTGAAACCTAAGTCCCAGTTTTTGTAGTTGAATTTAGAAGAGAAACCCATTGACACGGTTGGAGCCGGATCTTTGTAATAATATTTGTCATCCAGTGTAATCTGACCATCGTTGTTGCGGTCAACATACAAACCTTCAATTGGTTTGCCGTCTGTATCGTAAACCTGTTGGTATACATAGAAAGTGTTCAGCGAATGTCCAACAGCGTTAATCTGAATGTAGTTTCCAACACCAACTCCGCTAATACCACCTACTTCAACACCCTTGTAGTCAGGATCGTCGTAGTTTGTCAGGCGGGTAACTTCGTTCTTGTTGTAAGCCAGATTGAACCCGAGTTCCCAATTCATATCCTGTTTGCTAACAACAATACCGTTCACTGAAAATTCCAAACCATTGTTTTCCAGGTCGCCGACATTGGTTAGTAAGCGGTCGGTGAAGTTTGTTCCTGCAGGTACCGGAATGGTGTTCAACAAATTCTTGGTTTTACGTTTGTAAACATCAATTGATCCGTTCAATCGGTTATTGAAGAATCCGAAATCTAAACCGGCGTTGTAGGTTGTTGTTTCTTCCCATTCCAGGCTTTCGTCGTAGCCATTCGGTCTGATTAGCGTGTAATACTGATCGCCGAATTGATACTGTGTACGGTTGTCACTGAGGGTGTAAGTTCCCAAGTATGGATAGTCCCCCGAGTTCAATTCCTGCTGACCGGTAACACCGTATCCCAAACGAAGTTTCAGGTTCGTAAGCTCTTTCATGTTCTGCATGAATCCTTCTTCTTTCATTCTCCAGGCAAAGGCAAAGGAAGGGAAGGTACCCCAGCGGTTGTCTTTGTGGAAACGGGAAGAACCGTCCTGGCGAACTGTTGCTGTCAGCAGGTAGCGATCTTTGAAAGTATAGTTCAACCGTCCGAAGAACGAAACAAGGTAGTTTTCTGTTGCATCTTTCGAGTTTTCAATTTCAGAGTCATTTCGGTCCCACTCCACAGCACTACTAGTGATGTGGAAGTGTTGCCATTCGTAACCGGCCATCGCTTCAATCCGGCTGTCGATCTCGTCCAAATCTTTTTGGTAATTCAAAATGAAGTTGAACAGTTTGTTGTTTTTTTCCTGAGTGTACACACGGTTCACACCAACTGATGAAGCTTGCGTCCATGCCGCCAGCGTGTCAGTCACGGTGGTGCCGTCGCTGCTGGAATAGTCAATACCACCTTTTACCGTCACATTCAATTCAGGCAGGAAATGAACTTTGTAATTTGCCTGGAAGTCGGCAATAACACGTGATACGTCTGATTTGTCAGCGCGCTGCATCAATTGTGCTACCGGGTTGCGTGTACCATTCACGTTACGTGTCCCGTCAGACATCAACCATGTGTAGTAGCCACCGTAGCGGTCGTATTTTGGGTCATCATCTTTTACCGGTTGTGTCGGGTCGAAACGCAGGGCATTGCCAATTGCACCTTTGTCGGCAAAGCGGTTATTGATTTTCATCGCTTTCACGCCCAAACTAAGTTTCAAGTGGCTTTCCAGGAAATCAGGATTAACATTTAATGATCCGGTGTAGCGTTCCAAGTTTGATGTTTTCAAGATACCATCCTGATTTGTGTATCCAACTGATGCCCGGAATGGAATTGTAGCCGCAGAACCTGAAAGTCCCAGGTTGTAATCCTGTCCGATGGCAGTTTTGAAAATTTCGTTTTGCCAGTCGGTATTAGCCGAACCCATCAAATCCGGATTTACCGAAGAGTGGTCAACTGCACGTGTGTTTACCAGATCGCGGAACTCGTCAGCATTCAAAACACTGATGGTTTCTTTGATTTTACTAACCGAGAACTTCGAGTCGAAGTTCAGGCGCAGATCCTGGCCTTTCGTACCTTTTTTCGTTGTAATCAGGATAACCCCGTTTGATGCACGGGATCCGTAGATAGCTGTTGCTGACGCATCTTTCAAAACGGTAAAAGTTTCGATGTCAGCCGGGTTAATAGAGTTCAGGATATTGCTCATCCCGCTGATTGTGCGGTTGTCCAATGGCATACCGTCAACAATAATCAACGGATCGTTGCTGGCCGACATTGACGAACCACCACGAATACGGATTTGCGTACTTGATCCCGGTGCACCACCTTCGCTGGTAATATTTACACCGGCAATTTTACCGACAATCAAATCCTGCGGGGAACTGCTTGAGCCTTGGTTGAAGTCGTCAGATTTTACGGCGACCACCGATCCTGTTGCATCGCTTTTTTTAACCTGACCGTAACCAATAACCACAACTTCTTCCAGGTTTTCAGTGTCCACTGCTAACTTAATGTTGATGGTTGTTTGATCGCCAATAACCATTTCTGTTGGTTTGTAACCAATGTAAGAATATAGTACTGTTGCCCCTTTCTCAACTTTCAGGACATATTCGCCATCGAAGTTAGTGATGGTGCCAATTGTAGTTCCTTGTACGATAACAGTAACTCCGGGAAGCGGTTCACCGCTTGCGCTGTCGGTTACCTTTCCCGAAATACTCACGACCTGCGACCAAGCTGTGTTAGTGAGCAAGAGAGCCAGGGCCATGAGCAGGACATTCAAATTTTTACGAATAATCTTCATGTTTTTTTAATTAGTTTAATTCAATTAGGTCATCGTTTAATTCTAAACATTAGTGCAGTCGATTTTATTCCGTGTTCTTATCCGATGGTGCAAGTATATCGCTTTGCTTTATAGGTGGATGTTGCTGCAAAGCCTGTTTTTTATTGCAAACGTCACCGCAAACGTTTGCAAAATATGTTAGAAAACAGGTAGTTACTGGTGGGGTATGTTTGAGGCATAATGGGAATATTAGGGTGAACCTTGAAATGACAGCATCCGATTTGTTTATGTTAAAACTTGACAAGTGCTTTTGAATACATTTTTATCAGTTCATAAAGAACCGGAACTATTTGATTGTAAAACTCTAATAGGAATCCGATGATTTTAAAACATATAGGCTGCTGACAAGTGCTTCAGTTCAATTTGTGTTTTATTTCTATCTTGCAAGAACATCCAAATAGACCAATGAAAAGTAGTTCAATCACCATTAAAGATATTGCCCGCATTTTAGGGATATCGCCTTCGACTGTTTCGAGAGCATTAAAAGATCATCCGGATATTAGTGTCGAAACCAAACGAGCTGTAAATGATTTGGCAGCACAGTTAAAATACCAGCCCAATGCAATCGCTCTCAGTTTAAAGCAGAGCAGAAGCAATACAATCGGTGTAATTATTCCGGAGATTGTACACCATTTCTTTTCCTCAGTCATTAGTGGTATCGAGGATGTAGCTTACGACGCAGGCTTTACGGTGATGATTTGTCAGTCGAACGAAAAGTATGATCGGGAAGTCGCTAATGCCAATATGTTGCTTTCCCATAGGGTGGATGGCGTGTTGGTTTCAGTGGCTAAGGATTCCACAAATTTTGATCATTTAAAACTGCTTAAAGAAAAGGGGTTGCCGCTTGTTTTCTTCGATCGAATAGTGCCGGAAATTGAGGCTGACTGTGTGGTTATTGATGATGAAGAAGCTGCTTATAAAGCAACGCGTCATTTAATAGAAAATGGTCGGACGCGGATAGCGCATTTTTCAGGACCAGAGCATCTACAGATTAGTCTTAACCGTAAAAACGGTTATTTAAGGGCAATCCGGGAAGCCGGTCTGAAGGAAGATCCTTCTTTATTGATACAAGCCGATAATTTTGAGAAAGCCAACAATGCTGTTCGGATGCTCGCAGATCGCAATAATTTGCCGGATGGTATTTTTGCAACTAATGATTTAACGGCAGTTGGCGCAATGCAAGCGCTGCAAAAGTTAGGAATTAAAATCCCGGAGCAGATCTCCATTATCGGCTTTAGCGATGGCCGTTTGTCCGGGATCACCAATCCTTCCTTATCTTCAGTTGACCAGCATGGCTATGAAATGGGGAGTACAGCTACGCGAATTTTGTTGAACCGGATCATGAATCCGGAAGAAGATTTTAACCCGATTAACCGGGTTTTACAAGGAGATTTGGTAGTTCGGGAGTCTTCGATTTAAAAAATTTCAGATTTTTTCAATTTTTTACGCAAACGTTTGAAATAGTGTTTTAACCCAGTTTTAGTCATATTTTGTGCGTAATTGTTGATTTACAGCATTCCTGAAGATTTGTTTTATTGCTTATTCTCATTTTATATTTGTTGCAGATCATCCGATAGTTTACTTCGATTTTTATTCCGTTTTCGACTGAGTTTCTCAGAATCCGACGCATGCGTTTTTCAGGTTTTACCTGTTTGATGTGTGGCGATTTCAGTTTTTAATTTAAAAAAGGTTGATAGCCTTTAAACTTAATTAGCTAATATGAAGATTAAACCTGCTCTTCGTTTTTGGCAAATCTGGAATGTCAGTTTTGGTTTCCTGGGAATTCAAATTGGTTTTGCATTACAGAGTGCCAACGTAAGTCGGATTCTTTCCAATCTTGGTGCCGATCTGCACTCACTTTCCTTTTTTTGGTTGGCTGCCCCGGTAATGGGCTTAATTGTTCAACCAATTGTTGGAGCAGCGAGTGATAGAACCTGGAACCGCTTTGGCCGTCGCGGCTCGTACATACTCGGAGGTGCATTTATTGCTGCTGTTGCTATGTGGTTGATGCCCAACTCTGCAGCTTTGGTGTCCATTATTCCGCCTTTGGTTTTTGGAGCCTTGATGTTTGCCTTGATGGATGGTTCGTTCAACATTACCATGCAACCTTTTCGGGCTTTGGTGGCCGATATGGTGCCCGACAGTCAACGTACTTTGGGGTATTCCGTACAAAGTTTCCTGATTAATACAGGAGCTGTTGTCGGTTCGGTATTGCCTTACATCCTGACGAATGTACTGAATGTGAATAATTCGACGATCGAAGGCGAGGTTCCTCCTTCTGTAATCTGGTCATTTTATATTGGTGGGGCTATTTTGCTGCTTTCAGTTATTTGGACGGTTTTTAAAACCAAAGAATATCCGCCCGAAGTTTATTGTGCACAAAATGGGATCGACTATGAAGAATGGACAGCATACGGAGAGCAGAAAAAGTCGTTGGGCGAAAAGCTAACCAACTTTTGGCACCTGTTTACACAAATGCCGAAAGTGATGGTACAGTTGGCGATTGTTCAGTTTTTTTCCTGGTTTGCGCTCTATATTATGTGGGTTTATACAACCCCGGCTGTTGCGCAGCATGCTTTCGGCACTCCAATCGGTGATGCCTCATCGGATTTGTACCAGGAAGCCGGAAATTGGGTAGGCGTTTTATTTGGTGCTTACAGCTTTTTTGCTGCTTTGTTCTCCATTGTGATGACCCGCATTGCCACGGCTTTCGGACGAAAAACGACTTATGGTACAGCACTCTTGCTGGGAGGAGTAGGTTATATTTCCATGTACTTTTTCAATTCACCTAATTTGCTGATTTTATCGATGGTAGGTGTGGGTATTGCCTGGGCGGCAATTCTGGCCATGCCATATTCGATTCTTTCGGAATCGCTTCCGGCCGATAAGATGGGCGTGTACATGGGTATCTTCAATTTCACCATTGCTGGTCCGCAAATTATCTCGGGCTTTGTAGGCGGTTTCATTCTGCGAAGTTTCTTCGGCAACGAGGCGATTTTCATGATGATTGTCTGCGGTGTTTCTATGCTATTAGGAGCTTTGGCTGTCACCTCGATCAAAACACCTCGAGAAAAAAGACAATGAAAAAAATAGCTGCCTGCTTGTTCGACCTGGACGGAGTTCTGGTCGATACGGCCCGTTATCACTATTTAGCCTGGAAAAAATTGGCTGATGAGTTGGGAATCGATTTTACCCTGGAGCACAATGAGCTTCTGAAAGGTGTGAGCCGTATGGACTCGCTTGATATCATTCTCAGCATCGGGAAACTACAATTATCACAAGAAAAGAAAATCGAGTTGGCGGATCAGAAAAACCGTGTTTATCTGGATTATATTCTGCAGATGAGCGACGATGAAATTTTACCCGGTGTAAAAGATTTTCTGGCCGCGTTACGCGAAAAAAAGATTGGAGTCGCTCTTGGCTCTGCCAGTAAAAATGCACCGTTAATCCTTGAACGATTAAAAATAACGGATCTTTTCGATGCTGTTATTGATGGAACGAAAGTCAGCAAAGCAAAACCGGATCCTGAAGTTTTTCTGAAAGGAGCAGAAGCTCTGTCTGTGGCCGTGGAAGAATGTATCGTGTTCGAGGATGCAATCGCGGGTATCGATGCAGCTCGTAATGCAGGCATGATGAGTGTTGGGGTGGGAGATCCTTCGACCTTAATTAAAGCAAATTTGGTAATCCCTGGGTTCTCCGGTTTGACTCCAGACAGCTTATTTCAACAAATTAATGAGGTAACACCTAAAATGGAATTATGAAAAGTTATATAAAACATTCGGAATGGCAGGTTGTAGAGGAAGGATTTGTTCCGGATTATAACCGAATCTC
This sequence comes from Sunxiuqinia sp., assembly GCA_003246935.1. Classification (GTDB taxonomy): domain Bacteria; phylum Bacteroidota; class Bacteroidia; order Bacteroidales; family Prolixibacteraceae; genus Mangrovibacterium. Next base: position 13,030 of record QKCF01000389.1, read on the forward strand.
GGAAAGCTTGTTCAGCATTGGTAACGGACATACCGGACAGCGCGCTAATTTTGAGGAAACTTATTCGGGCGATTCGCTTCGGGGAAATTATTTGGCTGGTGTGTATTATCCGGATAAAACAAGAGTGGGATGGTGGAAAAACGGCTATCCGGAATACTTTGCTAAGATCCTGAATGCCGCCAATTGGATAGGTCTCCGTATCCGTTTGGATGAGGAGGAGCTTGATTTAGCGAAGGCCAAGGTTGACGATTTTACGCGTATATTGGATATGCGCACTGCATTGTTGACTCGAAGGTTTAAAGCTACTTTGCCTTCCGGGAAAAAGGTCGAAGTGGTTGTCGAACGATTTCTGAGCATTGCTGATAAGGAAATAGGAGCCATACGTTATCGATTGAAGAGCATCAATTTCGCTGGTAAGCTAGGACTATGCTCTTATATCGATGGAGACATCGTGAACGAGGATTCAAACTATGACGAAAAGTTTTGGATTGAAACCGATAAGGATACTACTCCGGAACAGGCATTCTTGTGCATGGAAACAAAGAAAACTTCATTCTTCGTGTGTCATGGAACAGAGACGCGTTTACATTTAAATGGCGCAAAAGTTGATGTGGCACGTCACCCATATAACGATGAGAAATTTGTAGCCAACACATTCGAATTGTCGCTTGTTGCCGGAGATGAGCTTTGCATTGAAAAATATATGGCTGTAAATACCTCGCTTTATCAGCCCAAAGATGCGTTGATGGGGCATGTAAAAGCGAAGTTAGCGCAGGCTATAGAAGAGGGTTTTGATCAACTGTATGAGGCACATAGCCAAAAGTGGAAAACCCGATGGGAGACCGCCGACATCATGATTAAAGGTGATGTTGCGGCGCAGCAGGGAATTCGCTTTAATATTTTTCAGTTAATGCAAACCTACTCAGGCGATGATGAGCGTTTAAACATTGGACCGAAAGGGTTTACCGGTGAAAAGTACGGTGGCGTAACTTACTGGGATACTGAGGCCTATTGCTTGCCTTTCTTTATGGCTACTGCTCCGCAGGTGGTTGCTAAAAACTTGTTGCTGTATCGACACAAACATTTGCAGAAGGCTATTGAAAATGGCGAAAAACTGGGATTTAACGGAGGTGCTGCGTTATACCCGATGGTTACCATTAACGGCGAGGAATGTCATAACGAGTGGGAGATCACCTTCGAGGAGATTCACCGAAACGGAGCCATTGCATATGCAATTTACAACTACATTAACTACACCGGCGATATCGATTATTTGGCGCCTTACGGTTTTGAGGTGTTGCTGGGAATCTCTCGTTTTTGGGCTCAGCGCGTCAATTGGTCGGAAGGCAAAAATGCCTATGTGATGTTGGGAGTTACCGGTCCGAACGAGTACGAGAATAATGTCAACAACAACTTTCATACAAACCGAATGGCGGTTTGGACGATGAGGTACACGCTGGACGTAATCGATTTTGTGAAGAAAGAGCATCCGTATTTGTATAGCGAGTTAACCCGGAAATGGGCATTTAACGAACAAGCCGAAACCGATCAGTGGCGCGACATTATTGAAAATATGCATTTCCCTTACGATGCCAAGCGTGGAATATTTCTGCAGCAGGACGGTTTCCTGGATAAGGAGATTATCCCTGCCGATGAGCTAGATCCGGCAGAACGTCCTATTCATCAAAACTGGTCGTGGGATCGTATTTTGCGGTCGTGCTATATTAAACAAGCAGATACACTGCAGAGCTTCTACTGGTTTCGTCACGAGTTTGATAAAGAGTCTCTTCGACGGCATTTCGATTTTTATGAGCCGATTACGGTTCACGAATCATCGCTTTCGTCTTGTATTCATGCGATTTTAGCCGCTCGGATTGGCCGCGAAGAAAAGGCGTACGAAATGTACCTGCGCACGGCGCGTCTGGATTTGGATGATTATAACAATGATACCAAGGACGGATTGCACATTACCAGTATGGGAGGTACCTGGCTGGCTTTCGTGGAAACTTTCGGAGGTATGGATGTGAAGGATGGGCGCTTGGTGTTAAATCCGTTTCTGCCACAGTCGTGGGAAGCGTTTTCTTTTCGCATTAATTTCCGGGGTGCACATCTCGAAATCCGAATGAGCGAGGATCTGAAAGTGATCAACCACAGTGATCAGTCGATTGAATTGATGGTTTGGGATGGTGTAATAACGCTCGAAGGAAACAGCAATATTGCACTGGCCCGGAAATCAATTATGTCATAGAATGTGTAAATTGAAAGAAAAACTAAAAAATCAATGAAACGATATCTTATCCTTATTGCACTGTTCATAGGGCAGGTTAACTTGCTTTTTGCAGAAGGTATTGACCGACTTGAACCAATGTTTTGGTGGGTGGGAATGAAAAATCCGAATTTGCAACTGATGGTGCATGGCGAAAATATTGGGGCGAGTATGGCGGAAATCAATTATCCGGGCGTAACCGTCGAAAGTGTAAGTCGTGTTGAAAATCCCAATTTTCTATTTGTCGACCTTCAAATTGCGGGCAATGCCGTTCCCGGAAAGTTTCCGATTGTATTTAAGTCGGGTAAGAAAGAAGTTGCAGAATACCAATATGAACTGAGACAGAGAGAGCCGCATTCTGGAGACAGGATTGGCTTCAATAGCTCGGACGTTATCTACCTGATCACTCCCGATCGATTTGCAAACGGTAATCCTGATAATGATGAAATTGTCGGGATGAAGGAAAAACCGAATCGAGGCGATAAAGATGGTCGCCATGGTGGAGATTTGCAGGGGATTATGGATCATCTGGATTATATTCAGGACTTAGGTTTCACTGCTGTCTGGCTGAATCCGGTTCTCGAGAATAATATGACCAAAACATCTTATCACGGTTATTCAACCACTGACTTCTATCAAGTTGATCCTCGTTACGGAAGTAATGAAGAATACCTCGAGTTATCAAAAGACCTGAAGAAGCGAGGCATGAAGTTGATTATGGATATGATTTTCAATCACTGCGGTTCTGAGCATTGGTGGATGGATGATATGCCGATGCACGACTGGATAAATAACTATCCGGATTGGAAAGTAACAAGTCATCGTCGCACCATCAATCAGGATCCTCATGCATCGGAAGTTGACAAGAGAGCTATGTCTGATGGTTGGTTTGTTGAGTCGATGCCTGATTTGAATCAACGCAATCCGTTTATGGCAACTTACCTGATTCAGAACAGTATCTGGTGGATTGAGTATGTTGGATTGGATGGCATCCGTCAGGATACCTGGCCCTATCCCGATAAAAATATGATGGCAGAGTGGATGAAACGCGTGCTTGAGGAATATCCTCATTTTAACGTTGTTGGCGAGGAGTGGAGTATGAACCCGGCGATCGTTTCGTATTGGCAAAAAGGAAAGGTCAACAGCGATGGCTATCAATGTTACCTGCCAAGCTTGATGGATTTCCCGCTGCAGAATGCAGCTGCTCGTGCATTGAATGATGATGAGGATTTCGATCATGGTATGATTGAGCTGTATAATGCACTGTCCAATGACTTCCAATATCCGGATGCAGGAAACCTGGTTGTTTTTCCCGACAATCACGATATGTCGCGTTTTTATACACAAGTAGGCGAGGATGTGAATAAACTCAAGCTGGGAGTGGCTTATTTCCTCACAACTCGCGGAATTCCTCAGATTTATTACGGAACTGAGGTGCTGATGAGCAACGAGGGAACTGAGGAACACGGCGTAATCCGAAGTGATTATCCTGGAGGATGGGCCGGAGATTCAGTAAATGCTTTCACTGGGCAGGGCCTAAGCGATGCTCAGAAAGATATGCAAAACTACATTCGAACAATTCAGAACTGGCGGAAGAATAAATCGCTCATCCACAATGGTCAATTAATTCACTTTGTTCCTGAAAATGGCGTCTATGTTTATTTCAGAACAAATGAGGAAGAGACTGTGATGGTTATTCTGAATAAGAATACAAAAGAAATGCAGCTTACGACCGATCGCTTTCACGAAGTTATGAAAGGCTTTACAAAGGGAAAAGAAATCATTACTTCGAGAGAACTGCATGATGTTTCAAAGATTGATGTTCCGGCAGAAACCGCTATGATCATCGAACTAAAATAATCTGATGAATTGGCGACCATGGATTGAGATTAAAGCTCGATTCGAGGTCTAATTCTATTTCTTATGAAACAAAAACTAATCATACTATTCCTTGGTTTGGCTCTTGTTGCTTGTCATTCCCGTCCTGCCAAAGAATCATTTCCGGAAGCTGAAACAGGTAAGCCTGTCGTTTATCAGGTTTTCACCCGCTTGTTTGGCAATACAAATACAACCAACAAGCCTTGGGGAACCATTGAGGAAAATGGAGTTGGAAAGTTTAATGACTTTACCGATCAGGCTTTGGATTCGATAAAAGCGATGGGAGTAACGCACATTTGGTATACTGGTGTTCCGCATCACGCTGTAATTGGCGATTATACTGCTTACGGCATTAGCAAGGATGATCCCGATGTCGTAAAAGGACGAGCTGGGTCTCCTTATGCAGTGAAAGATTATTACAACGTTGATCCTGATCTGGCGGTTGATCCGGCTAAACGGATGGAAGAATTTGAGGCCTTGGTAGAGCGTACGCACCGGCATGGTATGAAGGTGATTATTGATATCGTACCCAATCATGTTGCCCGTAATTACCATTCGATTTCGAAACCGGGTGGTGTCGCTGATTTTGGAGAGCATGACGATACCACCGTTGTATACAAACGAGATAACAATTTCTATTACATTCCGGGTGAAGCATTTCAGGTCCCTGCGCCTGAAAATGGTTACAAACCATTGGGAGGAGAGAATCATCCGTTAGCAAACGGAAAATTTGATGAGCATCCCGCAAAATGGACAGGTAACGGTTCGCGCAAAGCACAGCCTGATTTCAGTGACTGGTACGAAACGGTAAAAGTTAATTATGGCGTTCGTCCGGATGGTACGCACGATTTTGATAGTTTGCCCACTGGTTTTGATACCTTGGATTATAAAGCTCATTTCAATTTTTGGAAAGATAAGGATGTGCCGGATTCCTGGACGAAGTTTCGGGATATTGCTCTTTTTTGGTTGGGCAAAGGTGTTGACGGCTTTCGATATGATATGGCCGAAATGGTGCCGGTTGAGTTTTGGAGTTACATGAACTCTTCGATCAAAATGAAGAATCCGAATGCGTTTTTGTTGGCAGAGGTCTATAATCCAGCTTTGTATCGCGACTATATTCATTTGGGGAAAATGGATTACCTGTACGACAAGGTTGAGATGTACGACACACTCAAGAATATTATTCAAGGCCACGGTAGTACCGATCATATCGCGCCGATACAGGGTGGATTGGCGGATATCGAGCATCACATGTTGCATTTTCTGGAAAATCACGATGAGCAGCGCATTGCAAGTGTCGGTTTTGCCGGAGATCCGGAAAAAGCAAAGCCTGCCATGGTCGTATCAACCTGTATAAGTACTTCGCCAACGATGCTATACTTTGGTCAGGATGTAGGAGAGTCCGGAGATGGAAATCCCGGTTTTGGCTCGGAGACGAGAACAACGATTTTCGATTATTGGGGCGTGCCCGCTCATCAACGATGGATGAACAACGGTGCGTTTGATGGTGGACTGTTATCGGGAAAAGAGAAGTCGTTGCATCAGTTTTATAAAACCCTGCTTTGGTTTTCTGCAAATTCGTCAGCACTCACAGGTAGCTACCGGGGAAATCATCAATACAATCGAAAAAATACACCGGGATACAACGATCATCTTTTTTCGTTTGTTCGCTGGAAAGGAGCAGATCGACTGATTGTATTATGTAATTTTGACACAAACAAAGGACACACATTACAATTGAAGCTTGATCCCAAAATGATCGACGAGTGGAATTTGATAGAAGGAACTTATTCGTTGACTGATGTACTTACCAATGTTCATAATTACCATTTGAAAATCACTCATGAAGGTGCATTTATATCACTGAAAATTGATCCTTTAGAATCATTTGTCTTTAAGTTTGATTAGAGAAAAATGATATGTCGGACAGCATGAAAAATAATGAAGGAAAAGCCAAACTAATAATACAAAATCAGGTAGAACTAGTTTATAAATGCAAATCGGAAATTTTACCAAATATCGTTTGGGATTTAGTTAGTTTATGATCAGAATCATTTTGGAGGCCGCAATGTTGCGGCCTTTAATGTTTGTTAAAGGTAGGTTTGAGTAGTAAGGACGAGTGATTTTTTTCACGTAATAAACTCTATATTTGAGTGCTATTATGAACGAAGCTACACTACACACTGATCAATTTCTCCTAAACGCATTACAGGAGGGGGAAGAAAAGGCTTTCGATTTTATATTTCGGAAGTACTATAAGGCGTTGTGTGCTCAGGCGAACCTTTATGTTCATGATTTAGATCAGGCACAGAACTTGGTTCAGGAATGCTTCATTAAGATGTGGGAAGGCCGGAGAAATGCATGTGAAATCAAAAGTTTGTCGGCTTATTTGTCTTTCATGGTTCGTAATCGGTCGATTGACCATGTTCGGAAGTATAAGAAAGAGACGATAATTGAGCAAGTTCGTGATGACGCTGCTTTAACCGAATCATCTGATGAAATTTTCTTATCCTTCGAATTTGAGGAAAAGCTGGTAGAAGCCTTAAGCATGTTGCCCGAACGTTGTCGTCTTGCTTTTGAATATAGCCGCTTTGAGGGGTTGACTTATGCCGAAATCGCGAAAAAAATGGATATTTCAGTGAAGGGAGTCGAGGCGTTAATGAGTCGGTCGTTAAAAACTTTACGGGTTGAGTTAAAAGAGTATCTACCTGTAATTCTGATGTTTATTAAACTTTGATTGTGCTGCTGGTAAAAAAAGTGAAAAAAATGCATCTCTGATATAGGGTATACTTTCCCGGATTTCGTCTAGTTTAAAAATCGAGCTAAAGTGAGAGTAGACGAAATTGAACCGATCCTGATAAAATCGTTTTCCGGACAAGCTTCTCCTGGCGAGGAAAAGCTGATCGCTGACTGGATTGCGGAGTCGGACGAGAACCTGAGCGAATGGCAGCGCTACAAGAAGATGTGGGAAGACTCGCATGCGTTGCAACATTCAGGTGTTATCGATTTAGAGAAGGCCCTAAGCTCTGTAAAAAAAAGAATTCCTCAATTCCGAAAAAAGAAATCATTTACACTTCATTGGTCCGTACAGGTCGCAGCAATCGTGTTGCTTTCGTTGCTTTTCTCTGTTACCATTAATTATTTTCGGGAAGATCAGGAACAAGTTGTTGCAACGAATACTGTTTATCAGGAAATTAAAGCAGCATACGGAACTCAAACCAAGGTCGATCTTGCTGATGGTACCCACGTGTGGTTAAACTCGGGTAGCAAATTAAAGTTCCCAAATAATTTCGATGGTCAGGATACCCGGAATGTTGAGCTTGTTGGTGAAGGCTATTTTGAAGTGCATCATAATCCTCAGAAACCATTCATCGTTCATACTCGCGAGTTGGGTGTGAAAGTTTTAGGTACCTGCTTCAATGTAAATGCCTATGAGAATTTGAAAAATGTAACTGTTGCATTGGTTGAAGGTAAGGTAAGCGTATTAAAAGAGGGAAATAAAAAATCCAGCGAACTATTGCAGCTAAATCCTTCCGAGGTTGCGGATTATAATGTTGACGAGAATAAAATATACTATTCGAAAGCAGAGCAGATTGGCCGTTACATCGCCTGGAAAGATGGAACGATTGTTTTCTCCGAAGATTCGATGGAGAAGATGGTATGCTTGTTAGAAAATTGGTACAATGTCGACATCGAAGTTGCAGATAAGAGTTTGCTAAACTACCATTTCACGGCAACATTTAAAGACGAATCGTTAGATCAGATCTTAAAATACCTCAGTATTTCTACTTCATTCAAATACCGTTTTGTTGATCCGAAAGAGTTTGGCGGCTCTGCTGATCAGCGACGGAAAATAATTCTTTATCAGTAAATTACGATGAACTTAAACTACTAAATAGAAACTAAATAGGCTTATGGAATAACAGGACCTCAAAAAGAAACAGGAAAGTGTTGGCGCACCTCCCTGCTCATTTTCTTCACCTGAAATGCGAATTCAGGCAAATTCAAGTTGTATTAACGAATACTTTTCAAATCTATGAAAAAAAATGTTACCGTGGCGGGATCCGGTTTAAGGAAAACCTGCCTAAGAGTTTTAATTATGATGAAACTAACCGTTTTTTTTGTGTGCTTCGCGGTTTTGAGCGGTATGGCTTCCGGAAGCTATTCACAAAACAGAAAGATTTCTCTAAACCTAAAACAAACAACGATAAAAGAAGCGTTGAAGGGGATTGAGAACAGTTCAAATTATCTTTTCCTTTATAACAACGACTTGGTCGATGTGGATAAAGTTATCGATGTAAATGCAGATGACCAGACAATCGAGTCAGTTTTGAACGAAATTTTCAAAGGTGAAGCGGTTAAGTATGTGGTAATGGATCGTCAAATTATTATCACACCTGATAGTGAAGCTATAATTGGAGGTAGCCAGCAAGTTCAAATTACCGGGGTTGTTACAGATACAAATGGTCAACCGTTACCAGGGGTTACTGTACTCATAAAAGGAACAACAAACGGAACAATTACAGATTTCGACGGAAAATATTCAATTGCAGCAAAAAGCACGGATATTCTTCTATTCTCATTTGTAGGTATGAAGGCAATTGAAGTGCCGGCAAATAAGTCTGTGATCAATGTGTCTTTGGAAGAAGAGACAATTGGTCTGGAAGAAGTTGTTGCCGTTGGTTACGGTGTCCAGAAGAAAAGCGATGTTACTGGTGCTTCGGCTCGTGTCGGAGCGGAAGAACTTCAATCGATGCCTGTCAAGGATGCTTTGCAAGGGATGCAAGGTAAAGCTGCAGGTGTTGACATTACCAACAGCCAGCGTCCTGGTGAAACTGGTTCAATCAAAATTCGTGGTGTGCGTTCAATTAATGCCGACCAGAATCCACTTTATGTTGTGGATGGGATGGTAATTCAAAGTGGAGGTATCGAAAATATCAACCCAAGTGATATTGCTTCTATTGACGTATTAAAAGATGCATCAGCAACCGCGGTGTACGGATCTCGTGGAGCAAACGGTGTTATTCTTGTAACCACCAAGCAAGGTAAAGACGGTAAAATTTCCATCAATTACAACGGTTCTGTGAAAATCAGTAAGATGTATGATGTTATGGAAATGATGGATGCTGCTGAGTGGCTGGATTATTCCCGTTTAGCCAAAATGAATATGGGAACTTATGCTTCAGAAACAGCTACTTATGCAGCTGATTTAGCGACTTATGGATCAGTCGAAGCTTCTTTTGAAAATATTGCACAAGCTTGGAATGGAGATTCTTACGATAGAAATAAAGTGGGAAGTTATGACTGGAGCTCGTTAGGTAAGCAAACTGGGGTAGCTCATGAACATACTGTAAGTGTTTCTGGTGGAAATAAGAAAATGAAAGGGTATGGATCCTTTGGTTATCTTAATGACGAAGGTACAATTGTTGACCAATCTTACGAGCGTTATACCAGTAAACTTTCATTTGAAGCAACTCCAGTTGACTGGTTTACAATGGGAATAAATGCGAATATTGCTTGGTCAAACCAAAATTATGGCTACAAGTATTCTAAGTCAGTAACCGGTGCCGGTGATTTTTACTCAGCATTGAGATCGATGTTGCCATGGACGGTTCCGTTTGATGAGAATGGAGAATACATCCGTGAACCGAACGGTGACACGAATATTATCAACCCGATCAACGAAACAAAATACAATAAGAACCAGCGTCAGAACTTACGTTTAAATGGAAGCCTTTATGCTCAACTTGACTTAGGCGAGATGAGCCCTGTTTTAAAAGGATTGAAATACCGTTTGCAGTTTGGACCCGAGTTCAATGATCAAAAGAATGGTGAGTTCAATGATGCCAATGGTATAAACGGTGACGGTAATAACGTTGGTTACAAATACACTCGTCAGCGTATTGCATGGACGTTGGATAACCTGATCTACTACGATTTTACGTTGGCAGATATCCATAAAGTTGGCCTGACTTTGATGCAGTCTGCTTCTAAATATCACTCGGACGATATGTCGTTGAAAGCGAATGTAGCTACTTCTGATGAGTTGTGGAATAATTTAAGTTCTCAGTCTGATATACAGTCTTATGGCTCTAGTTTGACTGAGACTCAAATGGCTTCATATATGGCGCGTGGAAATTATAGTTTGAACGACAAATACCTATTGACAGCATCAATTCGTTGGGATGGCGCCTCTCAGTTGGCTGATGGAAACAAGTGGGCTACTTTCCCTTCTCTTGCTTTGGGATGGAGAATGGAACAGGAAAATTTCCTTAAAGATGTAGACTGGATTAGCGCATTAAAATTGAGACTTGGTTATGGTGTTACCGGTAACTCAGCCATTGATGCATATGCTACAAAAGGTGGAATTATGACCACTTACTACAATTGGCATGCTGATAACTCTTCATTAGGTTATTTGGCTTCAGATCCATCAGCTAAGAATCCCCCCAAAATGGCTAACCAAGACTTAGGATGGGAACGTACTGCTCAATATAACTTAGGAGTTGACTATTCGTTTGCGAAAGGACGCATTAGCGGTGCTGCTGATGTTTATTCGACTAAAACAACCGATTTGTTATTGTCAATGACTATTCCATCATTAACGGGTTATACTTCAACCTATGATAACGTAGGTGAAACAAAAGGATGGGGTATCGATTTTCAATTGAATACAATTAACGTTCAGAAGGCTGATTTTGAGTGGGCAACGAACCTTACTTGGTCAAAAGATGACAACCAAATTGTAAAATTGGCCAATGGCAATACAGAAGATATCAACAATGCATGGTTTGTAGGGGAAAATATTGGAGTTTACTATGATTATGTCTATGATGGCGTATGGAAAACCGACGAAGCTACAGAAGCTGCAAAATATGGTCGTAAACCTGGACAAATCCGAGTAAAAGATTTAAATGAAGATGGAGCAATTGACGGTACTTACGATCGCCAGATTGTTGGTACAACTCGCCCTGATTGGACCGCTGGTATGACTAACACATTTAGTTATAAAAACTGGGAAGTTTCGTTCTTTATTTTCTCACGTTGGGGAGGAGTGTTTAAAGCCGGAGCAGCGACGTTGGACGGTCGTTATGCGCAGCGTAAATTGGACTATTGGATTGCAGGAGAGAATGAAGATGCTAAATACTATTCTCCTGGTTCGAATGGTGAAGCGGCTGATACTTACGCTTCATCACAAGGTTACCAAGATGGAACTTTCATTAAACTACGGAATGTCAACCTAGCCTATAAATTCAAAAAAGAACAGCTTAACCGATTGGGCATTTCTTCGTTGAAAATGTACGTTCAGTGTATGAACCCGGTAACTATTTACAGTAAATGTGATTACTTGGATACAGACATGATTAATTACGATAACAATACAACAACTATCGGTTCGCCTGTAACGACCAGAAGTCTTGTTTTTGGTGTAAATGTTGGATTTTAATGTAAAAAATTAAGAAGATGAGATTAAAAAATATATTCAAAACATTATTGGTCACTTCAATTATTGGATCTTCGTTGGCTTCATGTACCAACGACTTTCTGGATGAAGAATATACAACCAGCTACAGTACGGCACGTTTCCAGACTCAGGATGGCTTGGATGAGTTGTCGACAGGTATATATACAAAACTTAAGTTCCAGTTCAATTATATTTGGGCAATCAAAGCTTATAATTTAGGAGTCGATGAGTTCACCGATGCCAATAACTCTAGTCCTGATTTTAACTGTTACAGTGCAGACCTTAGTTCTACTGAAACTGCCGTAAATCAGCCAATTTGGGATAATATGTACGCTGCAATTGAGTCGAGTAATACAATGATTCAAAACGTACCATTGTATTACGATCAGGAAAGTTCGACTTACTCGACTCGTTTGGGCGAAGGCTATTTCTTCAGAGCCTATTTTTATTTCCAGTTGGTTCAGCAATATGGCGGTGTTCCATTGAAACTGCAGCCGTCAACTTCGGTTGAAACATATTTTACGAGAGCAACTGCTGAAGAGTGCTACCGTCAGATTATTGCAGACTTGGAACAAGCCTATAATTTATTGCCAACAACGGGAGAACAAACCGGTCGCATTACACAGTCGGTTGCTGCTCACTTCTTGGCAAAAGCACACATAACTCGTGCCAGTGAAATTAACGACGATTGGAACTCTTCATATATTGATGCAGATCTAACAGCTGTTGTTAGATATGCTGGGGAAGTTGTTGACGCCCATGCATTAGCGTCTGATTATTCTGAATTGTGGGACTATCAGTATGCAAACAGTGATAATGAAGTAAGCTCGGAAATTGTTCTTGCTGCTCAGTTTTCTGATGACGCAACAACATGGGGACGTTTTGGTAACCAGATGCACTTATATTATCCGTCAGTCTATATGGATCTTCCGGGATGTACAAGGGATATTTCTGGAGACCGTGAGTTCTCTTACGCTCGTGCTACAAACTATGCGTTAGATGTTTTTGACAGAGTAAACGATTCTCGCTTTTGGAAATCTTTTATCACCTGCTATGGTTCAAACAGAACAAGTGCAGCTCCTTCTTGGAATTCAAGCAACTATATGTTAGCTCCTGCTTCTATAAATCCTATTGAGTCAATTACAGACGGTGATACAGTCTTCGCGAAACGTTTTGTTGGTGGAGAATTGGGTATCAAATATATTGTCAATGATGCAGGTGACACACGTTATACTGCAGTAACTAATGATGCTACAGGAGTAATGAAAGATGGAGAGATGCAGCCGACCCATACTTTTGTTCGGTACTATGATGGCGAAGCTCAAGCTTGGGTAGGTCAGCACGGTAACAATGGTTATTACGGCGTACAAAAGCGTTCAGTAGCTTTGTCAAAATATCGCGATGGATATCGTAACTCAATTTCTTCACAATTTGGTACACGTGATGGCATTATTGCCCGTTCTGCAGAAGATGTGTTGATGATTGCAGAAGCATATATCCGTAAAGGTGAATATGATAACGCAATTCCTTATTTCAATCAGCTTCGCGAACGTGGGGCATACAAAGCAGGAGAAGATCGTTCTGTCCATATTGATGGAGGACAGTCTTATAAAAACAACGCTTACTGTGAAGGTAAAGGCGGGGGTTATTCTTCTGAGGGTGCTATCTATTGGGAGCAAAATACTTACTATGAGTCAAACGACGATATGGTAGTAACAACTGCAGCTACAAAATCCGCAATGACTTTGGCGTCAGCGTCAGATATTTTGGATTCTGAAGTTGACAGTCCGATCTATGAGAAATTAGGATGTACGAGCGATGCTGACAAGATGATGTGTTTCTTGTTGAACGAGCGTACACGCGAGTTATGTGGTGAGCAATTACGTTGGAAGGATTTGGCTCGTACCAAAACTTTAGAAGCTCGCTGGAAAGCTTTTAACGATGGATATGTTCGTGGTAATACGGTGTTTAGTGCGAGTACTCACTATTTGCGCCCTATTCCTCAAAGCTTTTTGGATGGTATCACTAACGAAAATGGAACAGCGTTGACTGCCGAGGAAAAATCAGCAATGCAGAACCCAGGATATTAATTGCAAGAAAGAAATATACAGTGTGGATTTGGGCTGTGTAGTAGTTAGTATAGTTAGAAAATTAGAGGCTACCCCGTGCGGGATAGCCTCTTTTTTTGCTCTGCGTCTCGTCCTGAAATAGCGTTAAGGAAAAAGTAATACGATGAAAGAAGGAATAAGTGTTGAGTATGTTCGACGAAGACAACACAACTATTCAATGTCCTTTAAGCATGGGGGAGTTCAGTAAATTGAATGATGGTGCAATCCGCACCGTAAAAAACCGGACTTGCATGGCAAACATTCAAGACACCGTAAAGATTAGAAGCTACAAAAACAACAGGCCGTTTCAAAGCTAGTTTTGAAACGGCCTGTCAATCTATAAAATTGGTCCAATAGACTGTAATGCTTATTTAGGACTAGGCATGTTTATGAAAGTCTAAAACTAAAATTCGTTATTTGTACTGTTCTGATTGCTTCTTTTGGTAATAGCTCTGAAGTACATAGAACGCTTTTTTCTTCCGGCCTGTTTCAGATACTAAACCTTTGCGGTTCCATCCGTCTTGTACATCGGGTAATTGGCGCAGAGGTGACTGAAAATCTACCAAGATCCATGGGGTCATACCCGAGAGGCCGGGAACACGTTCAAACATGGCGATGTTTTCTT